>JANQIZ010000096.1 GCA_028281895.1 Dehalococcoidia bacterium | reverse complement strand
AAAAAGGGAGCTTCTGCGGGTGGTGAGGACTCCCGAAGGAGAGGTCAGGCTGGATCTGACCGGGAGGCTTAACGGACGCGGAGGCTACGTCTGCGCCAGTTCCGGCGAAGGCCGGGACGCAGGTCACTGGGGTGACGCGCAGATTCGAGCTAAACTTGCGCACGCACTGAAGACAGAGGTGTCGCAGGAAGATATTGAACGTATGGGCCAGGCGGCCATCGCCGCAGGCTGACGTTGGCAGGTGAAAAGAGCAGCAGCATATGCCAAGGCGAAACAACAGAGGTGGCGGAAGAGCGCGAGGACGCCGAGGACAGAGGTCCAACGGTCCGGAGCAGCGCGGTCCCGCTGCAGCCGCTGTTGAGGAGGCTCCAGCAGGCCCGGTGCAGCTTCCCGCCACCATCACCGTTGGCGAACTCGCGGAGACGCTGCACAAGACCAATGTCGACACGATCAAGGCGCTGATGCGCATTGGCGTCTTTGCCACGGTCAACGAGTCAGTCGAGTTTGATGTCGCCGCCCGCGTTGCTGCCGTGTTCGAGGTTCCCGTTCTCAAGCCGAAGGACCGCGAAGAGAGCGCAGCTGCGCAGCAGGTCGGCATCGACGAGCAGGCGACTGAAGAGAACACAAAGCCGCGTCCGCCGATCATCACTGTGCTTGGCCACGTAGACCACGGCAAGACAACGCTGCTCGATGCCATTCGAGGCGAGAGCGTCGTGGACACTGAGGCTGGCGGCATCACCCAGAGCATCGGCGCCTACCAGGTGAAGAAGGGTGATCAGCTCATCACCTTCATCGATACGCCTGGCCACGAGGCGTTCACCGCAATGCGCGCCAGCGGAGCGCAGGTGACGGATATCGCTGTTCTTGTCGTGGCTTCGGATGACGGCGTGATGCCGCAGACGCAGGAAGCCATCGACCATGCCCGCGCTGCCGGTGTGCCGATAGTCGTGGCGATCAACAAGATGGATGCGCCGGGCGCAGATCCTGATCGCGTGAAGGGCGAGCTGGCAGAGCACGAGGTGATCGTCGAGGACTACGGCGGCGACGTTGTCGCCGTGCCGGTTTCTGCGCTCAAGAAGGAAGGCATCGACGATCTGCTGGAGTCGCTTCTGCTGGTGGCAGAAGTGCAGGAGCTGAAGGCCAACCCGGAGAGGCCCGGCATCGGTGTCGTGATCGAGGCTCACACAGATCGCGTTCGCGGCAGCACAGCGACTGTGCTCATCAGGTCCGGACATGTGAAGGTTGGCGATATCGTCGTTGGCGGTTCCCAGCGCGGCAGGGTGCGGTCGATGATCGACGGCATGGGCCGCTCAGTCAGCTATGCGGGCCCTTCGACTCCTGTCCAGATCCTGGGCATGAGCGGACTGCCTGCGGTCGGCGATCAGTTCGATGTTGTTGAGGATGAGCGGTCGGCGCGGTCGCTTGTGGAGAGAAGAGCGAAGATCGAGGCGAGCCAGGCTGATCGAGCCTCGACAACGATGGCAGACGTGATGCGCAGGGTGCACGCAGGCGAAGCGCATGAGCTGAACGTCATCATCAAGGCCGGCACGCAGGGCAGCGTCGACGCTGTGCGCCGTGCGGTTGAGCAGCTATCGAACGAAGATGTGCAGGTGCAGGTTGTTCACGCATCTGCCGGACAGGTCGGCGAGGCCGACGTTCTGCTGGCAACGGCCTCTGACGGCCTTATCGTCGGGTTCGAGACCAATATTGAAGCGACCGCACAGGACCAGGCGAACGACAAGGGAGTCGTGGTTAAGAGCTACGACATCATCTACAACCTCGTCGACGATGTGCGTGCGGCGGTTGAAGGCCTGATCGAGCCGGAAGAGCGGCAGGTCGTCACTGGCCACGCCAATGTGCTCGAAGTCTCCCCGCGTGGCCGCAGGGAGCGCATCGCAGGTGTCCGGGTCACCGATGGCGCGATGCGCCGATCCGGCCGCATCAGGGTTCTTCGCAGAGGCGAGGAGATCTTCGATGGCGCTGTCGCATCCATGCGCCACCTCCAGGAGAACGTCAGAGAGATCGCCAACAACTTCGAGGGCGGCATCATTCTCGATGGCTTCCACGACTACGAAGAGGGCGATGTGCTGGAAGCCTACGAGATCACGACCGGATAGCCGCCAGCGTGAGGCCGGTCGCAGGCTGGTGCGTTGTGTTCGCCTGTGGGCGTCGAGGGCTGGTTAACTATACGAAGCCAGGCCTCCAGGACCGCATCTGCAAGTCGCATCAGACCGGCACATTCAGACAATGACTCACAAGACAGCGCGCGCAGGCGTGACCATTCAGAAAGAGCTGGGGGCGATCATCGCCACTCATCTCTCAGACCCGCGTCTGCCTGACATGGTCTCTATCACCCAGGTTGATCTTGCACCCGATCTATCCACAGCGCGCGTCTATGTTTCAACTCCACAGGGCGGAGAAGAGCGTGAGCAGGCGTTGGAGGCGTTGCAGTCGGCCGCTGGCAGACTGGGCAGAGAGCTGCAGTCGCGCATCCGGATTCGCCGTCTGCCGAAACTGGTTTTCGCTGCAGACGACACTCTGGAGCGAGGCGAAGACATGATCGAGAAGATCGAACGCGCTATTGACGAGGACCGCCGTATGCGCACCCGGCGGACAGTCGACAACTCCTGATCCACAGGCACTGGAGCCTCTATTGGTACTACTCAAAGGGCCGTCTGCGAACGCGTTTCAAGGCGGATACCTGAACATCAACAAGCCTGCCGACTGGTCGTCGACAGACGTTGTGCGCAAGCTCAAGGGCATGACCAAGGTCAAGAAGATCGGCCACGGCGGCACGCTCGATCCGATCGCCACTGGCGTCCTGCCTGTCTGCCTCGGCAGCGGAACTCGTTTCGCGGAGATGATCCTGCTCGGGACGAAGGAGTACACCATCACGCTGCAGCTGGGCGTGACGACGAACACCTACGACTCCGAGGGAGATGTGACTGGTGAGGCCGATTCTGGTGATGTGACGAGAGAGCAGGCGGAGAAGCAGCTCGATGCGTTTCGCGGCAGCTTGGAGCAGACGCCGCCGATGTTCAGCGCGGTCAAGCACCAGGGCAAGCGTCTCTATGAGCTGGCCAGGAAAGGCATAGAGGTGGAGCGGAAGGCGCGGAAAGTCGAGGTTCTGAAGCTCGATCTTGCTCGATGGGAGCCGCCTGTGGTGGAGCTGACTGTTGAGTGCAGCCACGGCTTCTACGCCCGAAGCCTTGCCCACGATTTCGGGCAGGCGCTGGGATGCGGCGCTCATCTCACAGGACTGGTTCGCACGCGTGCCGGCATATTCGATATCGAGGCATCGCACACACTTGCCGAGGTGCAGGAGCGCGTCGATGCAGGCGACTGGCAGGAGCTGGTCGAGCCGCTGGACTTCACGCTGCAGCACCTGCCATCTGTGAAGCTGGACCCTATCGCCGCAGAGGCAGTGCAGCACGGCCAGCCGCTATCGGTATCGCAGTTCGGTCCGCCCGCGGGATCGAAGCCTGGGCAGCAGCTTCGTGCGTACGACGCCGATTCGCGCCTCATAGCGCTGCTTGTCTACGAGCCTGAGAAGCTGGGATGGCGTCCGGACAAGGTGCTGGCCGCGAAGTAGCAATGCAGTGCCTGGATTCCGGGTTGGGTCGATAGGTTGCGGTGTATGCCCCCGCTGATCCCGAGCAGCGCTTCTCTCATAGCCGCTCGACTCTCTGCTCACTCTGCCTGGAATCGGCGTACACTGCCGCCACGCCTACGACGCTTTCAGCAACGAAGTACGGAGTGCCGATATGACGCCGCCAGATTCCAATGGAGCCACAGCCAGCAGCGATCTCGAGTTCAAGGGAGTGTTCCCCGCGCCGCCAACGCCGACCAGCGATGACGGCTCGGTCAACGAGGCAGCGCTCCGGGCTCTGCTGGAAGACAACATCGCCAATGGCGTAGGCGGATTCTGGATGGCCGGCAGCACTGGCGAAGGGCCGATCCTGACGGAAGAGCAGCGAGAGACCGTTGTCCGTGTCTCCGGCGAAGTGACGCAGGGCAGGGCGCTGGCGATCATGCACGTGGGCGCAATCAGCACAGCCAGCGCTGCAAAGGCCGCGAGGCAGGCCAAAGAGTACGGGTGCGCTGCCGTGTGCTGCGTACCGCCATTCTTCTTCCGCAGCTCGGAAAAATCGCAGATCGAGCACTACAAAGCGGTGGCAGACGCTGCCGATGGCCTCCCCTTCTTCGTCTACAACCTGCCGCAGTTGACGCAGGTCGAGACGGTTCCGGCGCTCATGGAGAAGTTCATGAAGGCGGTTCCGACGATTGTCGGACTCAAGCACTCAGCGGCGAACTTCGCGGACATTCGCACCTTCGCAGACATGGGCTTGAAGTGCTTCTCTGGCAATGGCGCTCTGCCGCTTCCGTCGCTGACGATGGGCGCGGTTGGAACGGTTGACGCCCCACCTTCGATAGCGCCATGGCACTACTCAGAGCTGTACGCAGCATGGTCGAGGGGCGATATGGCCCGTGCGCAGGAGCTGCAGGACAGCGTGGGCGAGATCGTGGATGTCGTGCGCATGTTCGGCGCACCGTCAGATGTGACGAAGGCGATCTTGAGCGAGCGGCTTGGCATCGACTGCGGACGCTCGATCCCGCCGGTGGAGCGGCTGACAGATGAGCAGCGAGAGCAGGTGCTGGCACGTGCCCGCGCTCTTGGCCTGACTGAGAAGCACGCAGAGGTGAGTGTGTAGGCGCGGGATTTAGCGGCTACCCGCCGCGCCTTACCGCATCATCACCGAAGCGCTCTCTTGCTTTATCGACTGCCAGGCTGATCGCGCTGTCTTTCTGTGGCGACGCATCCAGCAGCGAGAGCTGTGCCGCTGGCTCACCCAGGCCAGAGACCGAGACGCCAAGCAG
>JANQIZ010000085.1 GCA_028281895.1 Dehalococcoidia bacterium | reverse complement strand
CATATGCATGTTCACGTTCCGATCTATGCTCCGGCGCACTTTGAGCATGAGTCAGACAACGGCATATACGGAGCTGCCGTAATGGCGATCGACTGGTCGGTCGACGTCATCATGAAAGAGCTTGAGCGTCTCGGCATCTCCGACAACACCATCGTCATGTTCACGAGTGACAACGGATCGCGCGCTCGGGACGAAGGAGGCAGCAACTCTCCTCTGCGCGGCAAGAAAGGCGAGACATGGGAGGGCGGCCAGCGTGTGCCGTTCATCATCCGCTGGCCGGAGAGAGTGCCTGCAGGGTCTGTTAGTTCGGAGATGGCGACAGCGATGGACATCTTCCCGACACTTGCTGCGATCACTGGAGGTGAAGTGCCGGGCGATCGGACGATAGACGGTAACGACATCGGGCCGCTGATCTTTGGCGAGGACGATGCTGCCAGTCCATGGGACGAGTTCTTCTACTACAAGCAGAACAGTCTGGAAGCCGTGCGAAGTGGCAAGTGGAAGCTGCACGTGCGCAAGGCGGATGAAGAGATCAATGAGCTGTATGACCTCGATGCGGATGTTGGAGAGACCAACGATCTGTTCGATCAGCATCCGGAGGTCGTCGCTGAGCTAAAGACCAGGCTGGATGCGTGCAGGCGAGATCTTGGCGATGAGGCGACTGGAGTAACCGGCAGCGATGTGCGGCCGATCGGCAGGGTCGAAAACGCGAAGCCACTGACCGAGTACGATCCGGACCATCCATACATCATCGCGATGTATGACAAGCCGAACCGCGGATAGCTTCCAAGGCCGTGCAACCGAACTCGCTCCGGCGCAGTTGCATCTAACAGATAGAATTGACTAACTGGAGATGCTGAATTGGCACGAGTCTTCGTTCCCTACAATCTTCGCAAGCTGACCGATGGCAAGTCCGAGCTGGATATGCCGGGCGAAACGCTTGGCCAACTTGTCGACAACCTCGAGTCCACCTATCCGGGATTCGCTGACTTCGTGCTTCAAGATGGGCGTCTCAAGCCGGGGCTGGCAGCCGTATGCGGGCACGCAGCGACGCGGCAGGGGCTTTTGCAGCCGCTTGATGAGGATACGGAGGTCCACTTCGTTCCTGCGGTCTCTGGAGGCTAGCCAGGCCACTTAGCGGCAAATCTCGCAGCCGACTCCGCGACGTATCCGACGGGTGAGTGCGCTAGCCCGGATCTTTCAATGACTGTAGAGACTGATATGAACGTACAGCAGACGGCAGACCTGGAATTCGATGACGGTGAGCAGCTAACGGCGAGCTGCAAGGAGAGAATCGCAGATGGAGTGCGCAGCATCCTGCAAACCGTTGGCGTTCATGCTGATCCACAGGGAACGGCCGACACGCCCAAGCGCGTCGCCAATATGTATGACGAGCTTCTCAGCGGCTACTCGCTGAACCCTGAGGAAGTGCTGAACAACGCGCTGTTCGATGTCGAGTACGACGAGATGGTTGTGGTGAAGGACGTGGAGTTCTACAGTCTGTGCGAGCATCACATGCTGCCGTTCTATGGCCACGCTCATGTGGGCTATCTGCCGGACCGAAAAGTGGTAGGTCTGAGCAAGATCCCTCGACTGGTGGATATGTTCGCCAAGCGGCTGCAGGTGCAGGAACGGCTCACGCAGCAGATCGCCGCCGCTATCGATGACCTGGTCGCGCCAAGGGGCGTTGGCGTTGTGGTGGAGGCGCATCACCTCTGCGCTGCGATGCGGGGAGTGCGCAAGCCGGGCACGATCATGACTACTAGCTCGGTCCGTGGCACCTTCAGAGACAACCCGGCCACTCGTGACGAGTTCATGTCTCATCTCCGATCTAAGAGCAACTAGCGTCCAGCACGAGGCCTGAACTTGCAGATTCGCGGCAGCACGGCTCTGATAACTGGTGGAGGACGCCGCGTCGGACGTTCGATATCTCTTGCTCTCGCCGATGCCGGCGCAGATGTGGTTGTGCACTACAACCGGTCGGAGACCGATGCGCTGGCCACGGTCAAAGAGGCATCGTCGATGGGCGTGAAGGCAGGCGCGCTTTCCGCAGATCTTGTCGATCCTGCACAGGTGGTCCGACTCTTCGATGAGGCCGATTCGATGTTCGGCAAGGTGACGATACTCATCAACAACGCGTCGGCTTTCTCGAAGCTGACTATGGCCGAGACCACACCGGAGATCTGGGACTCCTACATGGCGGTCAATCTGCGCGCTCCGTTCCTGCTTGCGCAGGCGATGCATCGCTCGCTTGATGGCAAGTTGCCTGGCAAGGTTGTGAACCTGAACGACTGGCGAACTGCCCGCTCCACAAGGTTTCCGTACGGTGTAAGCAAAGCAGCTCTTTCAGGTCTTACTAGATCACTTGCTATCGCTATGGCGCCAAACGTGCAGGTCAACGAGCTCGCGCTGGGAGCGATCTTGCCACCTGCAGATCACGAAGGCGCTCATGGTGAAAAGGTCAGCAAGGCCGCTCCTGCCGGGCGAATGGGAACAACCGGCGAGGTATCGCAGGCCATTCTCAGCCTGATTGAGAACGACTTCATCACCGGAGAGACGATCCGCGTCGACGGCGGGCGTCACATCCACTAGGCAGTCGAAGGGAGACAGTCTGCATGGGATCGATCTCCGGCCTCGACGGCCGCGTTGCGCTTGTAACAGGGGCGACTGGAGCGCTTGGAGGGGCTGCCGCCAAGATCTTCAGCGAAGCCGGAGCCACCGTTCTCAGAGCCGGGACAAGAGGCGAAGTTGACCTGATCATTGATGTGACCGACAGGCAGAAGGTCGATGCGGCCGTCACCGAAGCTATCGGACGTCACGGGCAGATCGACATCCTGCTCAACATCGTTGGCACGTGGTCGCCGCAACCGGCTGTTGGCGATATCGACGATGAGACAGTTGGCAAGCTGATGGCGGTCAACTACACGAGCACTCTGAACATGTCGCGAGCGGTGCTGCCTCACATGGCATCGAACGGCTGGGGCAGGATCGTGAACGTCGGCGCGAAGCAAGCGCTCAAGAACACCGCAGGCAACTCGGCGTATGGAGCAGCCAAAGCGGCTGTGATCGCTCTTACAGAGTCGGTTGCGGACGAATATGGCGATCAGGGCGTGACATGCAATGCCGTCGTTCCATCGATCATGGATACGCCTGCCAATCGAGCCGGTATGCCAGATGCTGATCCGGCCAAATGGGTCAAGCCGGAGCATGTTGCCGAGGTGATGGCATTCCTCTGTACCGAAGCGGGAGGCAACACCAATGGCGCATCGATTCCAGTCTGGAACCGGTCATGACCGATAGCGAGCTGGACCGAATCCACATCGAAGGCATGTCCTTCTACTGCATCATCGGGATCAACGATTGGGAGCGAGTGGCAAAACAGCCGGTTGAGATCGACTTAACGCTGTACGTTGATCTCAGTCGAGCGGCTGAGACGGATGATGTGGACGATACGGTGAACTACAGGACCATCAGCCGCAGTGTCCGGGATTTTGTCGAAGGATCATCATTCGGTCTGATAGAGCGTCTGGCAGAAGGCGTAGCCGCGCTGTGCCTGGATGATGATCGAGTGCAGCGGGTTGATGTGAAGCTGAGAAAACCCGGCGCCCTGCGACTCGGAAGAACCGTTGGACTGGAGATAACGCGTAGTCGATAAAGGGCAGGTTGAGCCAGGATTCCGATTCGTCACTCGGCCGAATTGTGACAAACTGCCATGAGGACCGCTTCGATGAGCAGGCGACAGCCGCTTCATGCCGATTGCTGTTCTCGCACGCGGGCACAGAGGGCGTGGACGGCCCTTAAAAGAACCCGGCGAGCGAGGCCGAAGGGACTGCGGTATCTGTAAGCCACAGGCCTGAAGCGTCTGCCGCCTGCTCAACACTAGTCACTATGAAGTTACGACTCGATTACGGTTCCGACGGGCTCGATGCGATCGTTCCAGACGACGCCACCGTCATAACTCCCAGTCCAACATCTGCCCTGCCCGACCCGCAAGCGTCACTTGCAGATGCTCTTCGAACTCCCACAGGCTCCCAGCGGCTGCGTGAAGTCGCTGCTGGCAAGGGCACTATCGGCATCTCGGTGTGCGACTTCACTCGTGCGCAGCCAAGACAGCAGATGCTTGAAGCGATCTTCGAAGAGTTGTCAGAGATTCCTGCCGAAGCCTTCACCATCTTCATCGCTACCGGCACTCACAGGGCGAACACTGCAGATGAGCTGGAGCAGATGCTGGGCAGCGAGATCGTCCTGAACTACAGGATCGTCAATCACGATGCACGAGATCCCGCCACTCTCAGGCATGTTGGAACGACCGCATCTGGCGTAGACGTTCAGATGAACGCTGCCTGGCTCGACTGTGATGTGCGAATCACGACAGGGTTTGTGGAGCCGCACTTCTTCGCCGGTTTCTCCGGTGGGCCGAAGATGGCTGCGCCTGGCCTTGCGGGGCTGGAGACGGTGCTGACTCTGCACGATGCCGCTCACGTTGGCAGTCCAAGCGCGACGTGGGGTGTGATCGAGGGTAATCCCGTGCACGATGATGTCCGCGCTATCGCCGCGATGACCGGCGTGGACTTCGCGCTGGATGTGACGCTTAACCGCGACAAGGAGATCACCGGTGTCTTCGCCGGTGATCTGTTCTCCGAGCACGCGGCTGCATGTGAAAAGGCCAGGAAGACCGCGATGCAGCCGGTTGAGAGGCCGTTTGATGTCGTTCTCACAACGAATTCCGGGTTTCCGCTGGACCAGAATCTGTACCAGGCGGTCAAAGGGATGTCGGCCGCTGCGAAGGTGATCAAGGATGGCGGTGTGATCATCTGCGCGGCAGAGTGCAGAGACGGAATCCCCGACCATGGCTCATATTTCGAGATCCTGCAGTCGGCTGATTCACCTGCGGCGCTGCTGGAACTGGTCCACTCGCCCGGCTACCGGGTTCCAGACCAGTGGCAGGTGCAGATCCAGTCGATGATCCAGTCGCGCGCTTCGGTTCAGGTGAAGGCTGACGGGCTGACAGATGAGCAGCTCAGGAACGCGCACTTCGAACCGATTAGCGATGTTTCTTCCGCTGTCAGAGATGCGCTGGACAGCGCCGGCAGCGGAGCACGGCTCTGTGTTCTCCCTGAGGGCCCGCAGACGATTCCTTACCTGGTCCAGGCAGGCTCTTAACCGTCCGCCTTTTCGAGCATCTGCCTCACCTCTACGGCACCGTGCATGCTGCATGGCATCTTGCGTGCAAACTCGAGCGCTTCATCCATGTCAGCACACTCGAGTATGAATACACCACCGATCTGTTCCTTGGTCTCGGCGTATGGGCCGTCGGTGGTCGTGAGCTGACCCGACTGCGGCTTGACTGTGCGGGCGGCGTCCGAGGGCACAAGCGCCTCCCAGCCGACTCCCTTGCCAGATTCGGCAACCAGCCTGTGGAACTCCCGCCACTCCGCAGCACGCTCCTCGCTTAGCCGGGAAGGCGTCTCGTTTGCAGACTCGTCGCCGTAGAGCAGAAACATGAACTTCACTCGCCACCTCGATTCTCAGTTGCGAAATGTATATATGCAGATGCCAACCGATCAGTCGCCAACTGCCACCTCTTCGATACGGCGTCTCAGGAAACGCTGCTCTGGAGCTGAATCGGCCAGTGTAAGGGCCTTTTCATAGGCGGCAGTAGCTTCCGGCATTCTGCCAAGCCGCCTCAGCAGATCGGCGCGCGTAGTGTGCAGGAACAGATAGCGGTCCATCTGGCGATTATCAGCCAGCCCATCGACGATCGATAGCGCTTCTTCGATCTGGCCTGCCATGGCCATCGCCACAGCGCGGTTCAGGCTTATGACAGGTGATGGCTGCGCTGATTCGAGCGCGTTGTAGAGCAGGACGATCTGCTCCCAGTCTGTATCTTCCGCTCGCTCAGCCTCACAGTGGATCGCAGCGATAGCTGCTTGCAACTGGTAGACACCCGGCGATCCGAGCCTCAGCACACCCTCAAGCAGCTCTGTCCCTTCGACTATCTGATCCCGGTTCCACAGCGATCTGTCCTGGTCTTCGAGTAGCACCTGGTCGCCATGCTCATTTACTCGTGCCGCCTTCCTGGAGTCTTGCAGCAGCATCAGCGCGAGCAGGCCACCGACTTCTGGCTCATCCGGCATCAGCTTTCTCAGCACTCTGCCCAGTCTGACCGCCTCATCACACAGCTCGAACCGGATCAGGTCGTCGCCTGCGCTGGCCGAATAGCCCTCGTTGAATATCAGGTAGATCACAGCCAGCACAGACGGGATTCGCTCTGGCAGAAGGTGATCTGGCGGAACTCTGTACGGTATACGGGCGTCCTTGATCTTGCGCTTTGCACGTACAAGCCGCTGTGCGAGGGTTGGCTCAGGCACGAGGAATGCCCTTGCAATTTCAGGAGTGGTCAGGCCGCCAAGCGTCTTGAGCGTCAGCGCAAGCTGTGCTTCGGTATTGATCGCCGGGTGGCAGCAGGTGAAGATCAGCCGCAGGCGGTCATCGGTAAGCGCTGTATCGGAGTTGTTCTCAACCATCTCAAACTCCGAATCCTCGATTTCATCCCTTGCCAACGCGCCCTGTTTCTGGTCCCGCACCTTCTCTCGCCTGATCCGGTCGATCGCCTTCCGCCTCGCCGCAGTAGTGAGCCAGGCGCCCGGGTTGTTGGGAACGCCATCTCTCTGCCAGCGGTTTAGCGCGACGGTCATTGCGTCCTGGAGCGATTCCTCGGCGAGATCGAAATCGCCAAGTGACCTGATCAGTGAGGCGACTATGATCCCGTGCTCTTCTCGAAAGACGCGCTCCACCGCCTCGGCGGGCGTTGCGCCGCCCCGGCTTTGAGGGAGTTCGCTCACGGGATGTTGCGCTCTTCGTCTATCACCTGGCGAATCTCGAGCGTGGAGTCCATCAGAGCAGGGATAAGGCTGGTCCACTCAAGCACCTGGTCAATGCCTTCCGCCTCGACGAGGTAGTAGCCGCCGAACTGCTCTTTGGTTTCTGTGAATGGCCCATCAGTGACGGAGCGGTCGCCGTTCCGAATGCGCACGACCTTGCCCTGCGACGCGGGAACAAGCCTGTTGGTCGAGATCAGTTTTCCTTCTTCAGCCACCTTTGATTCGAATGGCTGGAGTTGCGCGATCATCTGCATCGCCTGTTCAGGCGGTATCGAAGCGAATGCTTCGTCGTCGCCGTGTATCAGGATCATGTATCGGCTGGATGAAGTCATGTCTTCGTATTCTAGTTATTCGTCTCGCCCAACGATCTGGGCCACCGGGCGCACCTCGACGGCACCGCGGCCAACAGCCGGTATACGAGCGGCCCATTCGATCGCCTGGTCAAGGTTTTCGCATTCGAGAAGGTACACGGCGGAGAGCGCTGAAGGAGGCTCTACGTATGGGCCGTCTGTCACCTGTGCACCGCTCTCAACCGCTCGGACAACTGTTGCTGTTTCAGATGGCTTTAGCGTCTCGCTCGAGATGAAAACACCTGCCTGGCGCGCGTCATGAGCAAAACGTGCATACTGCTCAAGCTGCTCCGGGTTTTCGGAGACGGTTTGGGCGTCTTTCGGCTCTTCGATGTACAGCATCGCCAGGTAGCGCATGGTGCACCGTTCTCGCACTGACCGAGTCCCTGAACCTGGCCGGTTAGGGATTGACGGCGTTCGGTGGCCTTGTTGAGTTCAATCTACCGTCGTTAGAACGACGGCCAAGGCCGGTGCAATTCGACACTGGCACGCATCAATTTCAGGACTATTCGATCTGGAGAAGTCTCTTTGGGAATCGAGAGAACCAGCGCAACTGTCTGGCCGGGCGAGTCATGGGAGATCGCGCCGCCTGGAGAGCTAGGGTTCGATACAGGCAGACTGCTGGCAGCAGGCCAGCGGCTTTCTGAGCAGGCGGAGAATCAACCGTACAGGGTTCTTGTCGTTCGGCATGGCAAGATCGCGGCTGAATGGACCTTCAGGATCGATCCATTTGAACAGGCAAGGCAGGCTTCGGCATCGAAGTCGACTTTTTCCTGCGTGCTCGGCATCGCTGTAGACGAAGGTGTGATCGACTCGGCAGATGATCGTGTTGTCGACTACTACCCTGAGATGATGGATGTGAGCCCCGGCGAAGGTCCGAAGCCCGGCCGGCACGCCTTTCCTGGCAATGAGGGGATCACATTCAGGCAGTTGATCGGCAACACCTCCGGCTACATGAAGCCGGGAGAGTCGCCTGGCAAGGTCTTCAACTACCAGACGTTCGGAATGAACATCCTGACCCATGCCGTTGCCAGCGCATACAGCCTGTACAAGACATCCGATCCAGAGCGCGGGGCTGGATTTGGCACTTTGACCAACTGGAAGATACGCGATGCTATCGGTGGCAGCTGGTCATGGGAGTATCGAAACTTCGAACTGCCGGCGAAGGCGAAGCTGGGCGTCTTTGGCTATTTCACCGGTTACGAAATGACGCCGCACGACATGGCCCGGTGCGGTCTGCTCTGGCTGCATCGCGGGAGATGGGGTGAGCGGCAGGTCGTTCCTGAAAGCTGGCTGGACCAGGCGACGAAGGTCAACTCCGATGTTCTTGCGAATGAGCCTGAGCAGAATCATCGCTACGGTCTTGGATTCTGGTGCAATGATCGTGGCCAGATTTGGCCTAATCTGCCGCGTGATTCGTTCGCGGCAAGCGGCAACGGCAGGCAGCACGTGTGGGTCTGTCCCTCACTGGACATGGTGATAGTTCGAAGTCCCGGGATCTACGAACAGGAAGACCCGGCACAGGGCTCAGAACTGCTGGAGTTGATCGCAGGTTCGCTTGGATAGATCGATTACGC
Organism: Dehalococcoidia bacterium; assembly: GCA_028281895.1. GTDB lineage: Bacteria > Chloroflexota > Dehalococcoidia > Lucifugimonadales > Lucifugimonadaceae > JAJCYX01. Next base: position 4,102 of record JANQIZ010000085.1, on the reverse strand, counting down.
TTCTAACTCTGTGAGTGGCTGCATACCGATTCCGCGCACCATCCCACACCGCCAACCCGGAATTAGCGCCGTTTGGGCATCGTGTTCGTATGTGAGAATTGGGCGGGCGCAAACGAGTGTCTGCGTTCGAGGGTCATCTCTAGAGAATCGGAGCTTGTTCATGCGCCTGTTTGGGCTGATCGTCCTGGTTGGTCTCATTGCGACAGTCGCATGCGGCAACACCGATGTGGATGCGACGATCGATGCAAGAATCCAACAAGCTCTTGGAGCTCAGCCCACCGTCACACCGCAGCCAACTGTGACTCCGCAGGCCTCTGCTACGCCAGTAACCCTGCCTACTCCACTTCCGACGTCTACTCCTGCGCCTACTACCACGCCTCAGGCGGCGCCGACGCTGCCCACTCCACTTCCAACATCCACTCCTGCGCCAACGGCAACCCCGCAGCCGACAGCGACACCCGGGCCCGTTGTTCCCACACCGACCGCTATCGCGATGTCCAGCGATATCTACGATCGCGTCCGCACATCGGTGGTGAGGATCTTCAATGGAGATTCATCCGGGTCAGGGTGGGCGATTGAGGAGGGCTGGATCATCACCAATGAGCATGTGGTTCGTGATGCGACGACCGTTATTGTCGAGGTGCCATCGATCGATGGCGGCGTGGAGGTCATGACTGGAAGGGTCAGGGGCTTCGATACGAAACGAGACCTGGCAGCTGTTGAAGTTGACCATGGCGCGCCGGTTCTTAACACTCGGATCGTGACCGCGATGGATGCCGGCATTCCGATTCTGCAACTTGGCTATTCACTTGATTCGACGGGTGGCTTTCCTGTTGTCCACACCGGTGTCGTGACGACCGTGGTGCGTGTGCTCGGCGCTGTTCTGTCAGATTCGTTGATGAGAGCAGATGAAGGTAACGATCCGGCAGGCGTGGGAGTGGTCGTGTTCGATGCAGATGCAGATCCGGGTGACAGCGGAGGTCCTGTCGTTGATATGGAGGGAAACGTGATAGGCACCACGTTTGGGGCGATAGTCTTCACGCCAGGAGGCAAGCGCGTGATCGGCCAACAACAGGCGACCGCCATTGAATCGATCAATCGGGTCTGGACGCAGTTGAAGAATGGCGTCAACACGACCTCGATCTAGTCGGATCGATGCTTTGGATTCACTGCATCGTGCCCCTTCGCCCTGAGATATCTGAGAGATGGCGAATGGTATTCTCGTTTCCTGCCAATGAATCGCAGGCTTGGTCACAGGCCTGCAAACTCCAGGCGAGGTCTTATTGAGCGACAGGTTCTACGCCCTCACCATTGCCGGTGGACGCGGCGAGCGGCTGCGACCTATCACGGATAGCGTGCCCAAGCCGATGGTGCCGCTGAACGGGCGCCCGATGCTGTCCTACCAGGTCGAATGGATGCGTCGGCAGGGCGTCACAGACGTTGTGTTCCTCTGCGGCTACCTTGGCCACACAATCGAGGAGTACTTCGGTGATGGCAGCGCGTTCGGAATCTCGGCGCACTACTCGTTTGAGGATTCCCCGATGGGGCGAGGCGGTGCGGTGAGGCAGGGGATGTCCATCGTTCCGGAAAGCTCAGGCCTGGTGCTTGTCACGAACGGCGACAACGTCACTGACCTGGATCTTGGCGAACTGCGGGAGCTGCATGAGCGAAACGATTCTCTCGCTACTGCGATGCTTACACCGTACGTTAGCCCGTTTGGCACGGTTGATATCGACGGTGACGGTATCGTCAAGCAGTTCGTTGAGAAAGGCCGGCTGCCTCACTGGATAAATGCCGGTGTGTATCTGTTTGACCGATCACTGGAGAAGCGATTGCCTGAGGTTGGCGATCACGAGACCACGCTTTTCCAGGAGCTGGCTGCCGAAGGGAAGATGTCAGGCCTACGATCCGAGGCTATGTGGCTAACAGTAGATAGCCCGAAGGACATTGCGGAGTGTGAGCGCCGTCTCGCTGCGATTCCGGCCTAGGAGCGGCGAAGAGCAGAGCGTTACTCGAAGAAGATCCTCATCAGATCATGTCTTGAGATAATCCCGACAGGCTTGCGGCCGTCCAGCACACAGACGTGGTGCACCTCCTGATCGACCATCAGTTCGGCGACTTTTGAAATAGCGGTTTCTTTCGTGGCGACCGGGGCGCCAGCGTTCATAACCTGGCTGACCTCGATCATGCGAACCTCGTCCATCGTCTCTTCGATGTTGTCGATGCTGCCAACCTCCTTGCCGAGAAGCCTGAGCGTCTCGCCGCGCATGAAGGGAACCATCACCTGCGTAGGCAGCATCATTCGCTCAGTGATCATCCCGGCAAAGTCGCCGTTCTCATCGGTGACGACAATCGAGCCTATCCGGTTCGTGAGCATGAGTTGCGCGACTTCTTGAACTGTCGCATTTCGGGGAACCGTGATCACCGATTCCGTCATGATTTCGGCGGCTAGAACTGTGCGTTCCGATTCCTGGTTCAAGATCGATCCTCAGGTGTTCCAGTACGAGAGCATGTGACGATTAGCGCGACGCGAACAGGCGCTTATGGCGCTGATCAAGAATAGTACCGGTTTGGGGAAGCTCAGGCGCTTGCCGTGGCCATTGATTGCGCTGCCCTGCTGACCTTTACAGCTGCCAGGCTGATCTGCTCTCGCGTCGTGTTGAGACAGAGGTCGTAGAGGCTTTCATCTTCTGGATGAGCCGAGTGCATACCGTGGAAGTATTCAGATTGCGCTCTTTCACGATCAGATATGACCCGCTCAGCTTCTGAAGTCCTTGTCAGGCCGTGCTCTCGCATGATCCTGGCGATGCGGTCTTCCCACGATGCGAATACGCCGATCTTCAGCACCTGCTCATGTCCTTGCAGTGCCACTGCGCCAGCTCTCTGGACCAGCACGCCGCTGCCTTTGCGCAAGAAGCTCTGGATAGAGTGAGGGTGGTCATCGTCCTGGTGCACAGCCGGAGCCATAGGCGCGCCAGGTGAAGAGTCCCATGTCAGAGGGTGCATCATCAGTTCCGCGGTGGCGTAGTAAGGATCTCCTGCGGCATTGCCGAGCGCGACGCCGTGGATAGCTTTTTCGAGGAAAGACCAGAGCCGGTCTGAGAACGTTCGCCGTTCAAGACGGTCAGGCTCTATGCCGGCGCCGTCGAGGCCGGGCAGTATCATGCGGTCGATGTACTCGTTGCCGAGCATACGAGCGACGCGACGGCCCAGGTCAGGGCCTCCTGCTCCTATGTGTCCATCGATAGTGACCAGCGTCATGGCTGCTACCCGGTCAGTGATACGAAAACGCTCGCCTGCAGTTCGGTCAGAGCTAAAGTTCGGGCGATCTTACACTGTTCGCAGGCTCAAGCGAAGCCCTGTATTGCCGCCACAGGCTGAGTACGTTCTCGGTGAGTGGGTGCGCAGTGGAATCGAACAGCCAGCGAGTGACTGAGGCCTGGATGATTCCGAAGAACATAGTGGCCGCTGCGCCGGGGTTGATCGCATCATCCACCTCACCGGCTTCGATCCCTTCACGAATGAAGCCTTCAACAGTGAGTAGATAGTCTTCTACGAGGCGTTTTCCCGCCTCGCGAACGGATGGCTCCTGGAACTGGGCGGCTTCTGCGATCACCACGAACGAGATACCGCGTCTCGACTCGATCACTGAGAGGTGATGTGTCAGGACGTGTTCGAGTTTGCCTAGAGCGGTCGTATCGGGTGCTGTGTGCTGCTCTATAGTGCCGAGCACAGACTGCCGCACGTCTTCAAGCAGCATCACGAGAACCTGCTCTTTGCTCTCTACGTGACGGTAGATCGCGGCTTCAGTAACGCCGACTTTGCGCGCTATCGCCCGTACGGTAAGTGCTGTAACGCCGCCTGAGGCTATCAACTCACGAGCAGCGGTAAGGATCTGGTTAAGCCGTGTCTCGTGGTCCAGGTGAGTGCTTGATGCCATCGCGAATTCGCTGATTTTCTGGGAGTCGGTCGCCATGAGTCATGGCTGGCGGCGCAGCCATATCTTAGTGTTACGTGAAAATCGGCGCAATCGGACGTTGTCGTAGCTTCAGCACTACAACTCCACCGGTTTGTACTCAGTTTGGATAGCGGTGTGTAATAT
>JANQIZ010000059.1 GCA_028281895.1 Dehalococcoidia bacterium | reverse complement strand
GTCACACCCTCATTCACAGGCGTCGGCATACCTGCAAGCACGCCCTTCTCGACGATGTAGCCGTTCAGGTAGTTCGCTTCAGTCTTGCGACCCTTGATGACATCCTGTAGAAGCGATGCGCGTCCCGGAGCGCCAAGCTGCTTCACCTGGTCAGGCGTCAGGCCTAGCGCGCCGCTCTCCGGCACAGCGTCTACCTTCGCCTTCACCTCCAGATACTCGGACTGCGTTCGCGCCGCGATGAACTCTTCCTGCGGCACGCCGCCAAGCGGACCGAACAGCGGCTCAAACACGAAGCCGAGCGAAGTTCCCACTCGCAGTGTCTCGGCTGTGATCGCCACTCGCACCAGCGCCATCAGCTCCTGCTGATCCGCGGTCATCTCCTCAGGGTTGGGACCGATCAGGCCGGCAGGAGCGTTCCCCGTGGCGTTTGCGATCAGCTTGCTCCAGCGAGCGCCCCAGATGTTCGAAGTTGCATCGGCTGGACCTATCACGCTCAGCGCATCTGCGACTGCCTGTGCCCTGGGCGTGACTGTTCCGTTCAGCTCGCCGACATGAAAGCCAAGACCGTTGATCGGGTCGGTGCGAATGATGTGTCCCGGCTCGTACATCGCCGAACTGATCGTTGGAACGCAGCCAACTGTGCGGTTGTACCCAACCACATCGGCAACAGGCTCATCGTTCATGCCGTTCTGAGCCGGGTACACAGCGCCGGTGGGAGCCAGGAATCGCTCAATGAATGTCGCCGCCCAGGTCGTGTCGTACGACTTCACAGACAGGAACACGGTATCGAACGTGCGGTCCTGCGCTCCCATGTCACTGAGATGCAGAGCCTCGACATCCGTCTTGAACGATCCGTTCACATCGGTGAGGCGCAGGCCGTCGGCGCGGATCGCATCGATGTGATCGGCCCACGGGTCGATGACAGTGATCTCGTAGCCGTCTCTCACGAGGTAAGCGGCTATCGCACCACCTATCGCTCCCGCTCCCATGACTCCGATGTTTCCCTGGATTCTCATTTCGCTCCTTGAGCACGTGGCCTTTGGATAGATGGCGCTGCGGTGAGTGCCGGAAAGTTTCAGTCTCCGGCCGATACGGACGGCAGGATACAGCAGCGATCGCGACCGGCTACTGGACTAAAGCTGGCGGACGAGCCCGAGTCCCGGGGCGTGCAGCAAATGGCAGATCGATGAGATCAGATGCCCGGAAGCCTATCCGCTGCCATTGGCATAGGCACGGAGCAGATCGTGCCTGGCGATAACTCCCACCGGCTTGTCGTCATGGACAACGATCAGGTGACTGATGTGCTTTGCCAGCAGCATCTCCGCCGCCTTCCAGAGAGGAGTGTCCCGCGCAACGGTTGGCGGCGACTCCAGCATCGCCTCGGAAACAGGCTTCGAGTAGCTCTCTGAAAAGGTCTCCTGAACCGCGCCCACGTGATCCGGTCCCATGATGTAAAGCTCTTCCAGCACCCGCTGCTCAGGGCTGTACGCCGAGACCGGCTTCATGCCAGCGATCTGCGCCTGGAAAGTGCGCTCCGTCACCAAACCGACCAGCTTGCCGAAATCATCGACAACCGGAAGGCAGCCGATGTTGCTATCGATCATCAGCCGCGCGGCGTCCTTGAGCAGGGTGTTCTGAGCCACCACGACAGGCGGGCTGGACATCACTTCGCCTGCAGTGGCTTCAAGGGCAGAGAACGGCATGGCACAACTCCTGCGAACTGGGAACGAGTGGCTGGAACCGGCGATGGCAGGTCCAGCAGGGAGTCAGGCGGGAGACCTGATTCAGGATGTCTGGCGTTCTCCAAAGTTAAGGAGGTGTTGGCAAGGACCACAATGTCCCAGCCGTGACGATACCGTGAGCAGTCACGTTCAAATGAGCCAGAATGAGGAAATCCTCATGGTCCAGACAGAGCTTCAGCCCGCTGGACGCCGGGTATGGAGCTAGCCTGTTCACCGCTATGCTGGGCTCGGCGCGGCTAAAATCGATCTCACTGTCAGCGCCATCTCCCGCAGCGAAATCATCTTGAACGAAACCGACAACAAGCAGACCGGAAATCCCAGCGCCTCGTCACCCGCAGTGCTGGTGCATTCCTCCCTCGAAGACGCCGCGCTTCGGCCACCTCCCAGCCTCGATTCGACAGGCGAATACGATCTTGTCGAGGCTCTGTCCACGCTTCCAGACCTCGCCCGGCAGGCTGTCGATGCCGACTACGGAGCGGTCACTGTCCTCGATGAGAACGGCAGGGTGACGGCGATGCTCTACGCAGGCATGTCACAAGAGCGCGCAGCGGCCATAGGCGATCCTCCTGTCGGAGCGGGTGTTCTGGGCAGGCTTGGAGAGGACGACACACCGCTGAGGCTGGCTAATCTCTCGGACCATGCCGATTCTGTTGGCATACCGCCGGAACACCCCGAGATGGAGGCGTTGCTCGGCGTTCGCGTCGTTAGCGTTGGAGGCAGGACGGCGAACCTCTACGTCGCCAGGCAGCCCGGCAAGGACGGTTCCACCAGAACCGACGAACTGAAGATTGCAGCGCTTGCTCACTACGCTGGCATTGCCCTCGACAACGCCAGGCTCTACCAGGAAGAGAGATCGCTGCGCTCCACCGCAGAGGCTGCTGAACATCGGCTCGCAGAGGTGATCAGGGGCTCCGCCGCGGGCGTCGTTGTCAAGGATGCCAATGACGGCCGGTTCCTTCATGTCAGCGGCGAGGCGGGCAGGGTGGCCGGAATCGACTTCTCCCATATGCCGGAAGACGGGAGCCACCCGTTTGAGGCGCTCTATCACCACCCCGACGGGAGTCCGATGTCGCCAGACGAGATCCCGATGAACATCGCGCTGCGTGAAGGCGTCCCCGCCGGTCCGCTCGAAGTGCTGTTCATCCGTCCCGGTGGCGAGCGTCTGCCAGTGGTGGTCAGCGCCGCTCCAGTCTTCGACTCCACAGGCAGCCTCGATTCATCTGTCTGCGTGTTCGTCGATGTTTCCAGGCTCAAGGAGCTCGAACAGGCCAAGGACGACTTCCTCTCGATGATCACGCATGACCTGCGGACGCCGCTGACGACGATCAAGGGAATGGCCGCCGCTGCTATCGAGGCCGGAAGACGGTCCGATGTCGATGATGTGATCTCGTTCCTCGAGCCGATCGACGACGAGGTCGACTACCTGACCGAGCTGGTTTCCAATCTCCTCGACATGACCCGCATCGAGGCGCGTAGCGACGCGCTGGAGTTCGAGGTGAGCCACCTCGCCGACATCGCGCAGGACTCGATTGCCCGCATGAATCGCACCCGTGACGCTCGTGGCCGGGAGATCCACATGAACGTCCCGCCCGACCTCCCGGCGATCTATGCTGATCCCGACCACATCGGCAGAGTGCTAGACAACCTTGTCTCAAACGCGCTCAAGTACTCTGATGACGGGATAGGAGTCACAGCACGCCACCATGCCGGCGAAGACGTTGTGAGAGTAGAGGTGGAGGACCGCGGGCCAGGCATTCCCGAAGAGCACAGGGAAGCGGTGTTTGATCGGTTCTCACGGCTCAAGGGCGGTGGAACTCGCGGCAGGCAGGGCTCCGGTCTTGGACTGGCGATATGCAAATCGATAATCGGCGCGCACTCTGGCAAGATCGGCGTCGAGTCAAACAGCAGAGGGTCTGTGTTCTGGTTCACCCTCCCAGTAGATACCGGCGGAAACGCCCGCTAAAGGCGCAAGCGGAGTCAAGATCATGCCGAACGAAGCGAACGATTCACCAACCGTGCTTGTGGTAGACGACGATCCCAAGATCAGGAGGCTCGTCGCAGCACACATGACGCAGCACGGCTTCAACGTCGAGCTCGCAGCTACTGGCGAGGAGGCGCTCGATAAAGCGCCGCTTCATCAGCCAGCAGCCGTTGTGCTGGATATCTCGATGCCGGGCATGGGCGGCTTCGAGGCGCTGGAGCGGCTCCGAGAGTGGTACACGGACCCCGTGATAATCCTCTCGGCAACCGACCAGGAGCGGGAGAAGGTGCGGGCGCTTGACCTGGGCGCAGACGACTATGTGACCAAGCCTTTCGGCACCGAAGAACTGGCTGCGAGGCTGCGAGCGGCGATCAGGCGCGCTGAGCGTCTTT
>JANQIZ010000393.1 GCA_028281895.1 Dehalococcoidia bacterium | reverse complement strand
CCATCGGTGCCGCCCTCCTGCGCAGATGCCCATCCGGCGCTTGCGGAGAGAGTGGCGATGACGGCAACAAGGGCTGCGATGGATGCGACCATGAGCGGTCGAATCCTTTTCATCTTTGCTTCACTGAGAACCATGAGAGTTCTCCTTCCTCGGTACGGTCCAGCGCTGTGACGCCGGTTGTGCCTAAACAGGCTCGTAGATGACCAGAAGCACTTCATCGAACTGCTGGCCAAGGGCGTTGCTGGCAATGACCTCGATCACATTCGGACCCTCTTCAAGGGCCATCTGGTATGCGAAGCGGCCTTCCTCATCAACCTCAAGCACTGCGTCGTTGACGCTCACAAGAGCATCGACGGTTGTGCGTCCTTCGAACTCGAATGAACTGTCCGTGACGAACATCTCGTCGGTTGCGGGAGATGTCATCTGCAGGAAGAGATCACCGGTGGCCTGTTCGAACAGGTCCGCGGCTGTCTCTTGTTCCTGCGCCGGGTCTACGACAGCTCCAGTCGAAGAGCCGTCATCTTCATTCGAGCCCGTCTGGCCAGCGCCAGTGGACTCTGATCCGCCGGAGCTGTTGTCCGGCTGAGCAGCAGGCTCGGAAGTAGTGCTGCCAGAGGCGCAAGCCACTGCGGCAATCATCAAGATCGCCATTGCTGCCAGCAGCAGCCTTGCAGCGCTTAACTTGCCTGTCGGTCGAAACTTCATTGCTTCACCCTCGCCGTCCTGAGTTCCTTTGCCGCAAGCGCCGGGAACAGCTGCTGCAGTGGACGGCTTCATTTATCGACATTGAGAATCCGGGGATTACCTCGACGTTACGCACTCCGCAACGCCTGACCGTACAAAGGTCCCACCCGCACTACTGAACCATCACCAGTCGTATTTGACATCGGGGCATATACAGACGCCTCTCGTTCAAAAGTCACAGTTGAGGCTCATTTTTCGGTTGGTTTGCGAGTGCTGGAAGGAGTTTCGAATCGGGTCTGCATGACCGTCAGGGCGGGTGCCGGCCGCGGCTAGAATGGGCCGCACTACCAGGATCAAGGCGGAGCAAATGCAGCAACAGCGATTCGATCTCGTGCTCAGGGGCGGCCATGTCGCAGACCCGGCTAACGGCACCGATGCCGTCTGCGATCTAGGCTTGCGGCAAGGGAAGATCGCCCGTGTGGCCGAGAGAATCGACGACGAGCTGGCAGACGATGTGATCGATGTCGCTGGCAAAGTGGTGATGCCGGGGCACATCGACACGCACGCGCACCTGTCCGGACCGTTCGATCAATCGGGCACACGCGCATACGGCCACGTCATGCTGGCGGAGTCTGGCACAACCACCGCGCTAGATCTCGCAGGAGAGCCGGGAGCGCTCGCTGAAGGCATGAAGCGCAAGGGCGCGGGCATGAACGTGGCGACCATTCTCGGGCTTGTGCCACACTTGACCGTCAAAGAGGACGATCCTTCAGTCGCAACGATGCGTGACACAGTCGCCGACGCGCTCGATGGAGGCGCCATCGGCGTCAAGCTGCTCGGCGGCTATCATCCCTTCACGCCTGAATCGACATCGCAGGTCATCGCCGCAGCCAACGAACAGCTCGCATGGGTGGCGTTCCATGTCGGATCGAAGGACTCGGGCTCAGATCTCAACGGACTGCGAGAGGTGCCTGAGATCACCGGCAATGGCCGTCTGCACGTGGCGCATATCAACTCTTACTGCCGCGGCCTCGTGGAGAACAACCTGGCTGAGTGCGACGAGGCATTCGAGATCCTCGAATCGAAGCGGTCGCAGTTTGTTACAGAGGCGTACCTGGCTCAGGTGAACGGCACGAACGGCAAGTGCGATGAAGACGGCAACCTGATCTATAACGTGGCACAGAACTGTATGCGGGCGCGAGGCTACGCAACCACGGACGCAGGGATGCGGCAGGCTTTGCTTGATGGCTACGGTGGTGCGCTGACCGAGCGCGGCGGCCGCATCGTGATCGTGACAGGCGAGGAGGCGGTTCGCATCTGGGAAGAGAAGAGCACTGATGCCAGCCTGAGCTTCCCTGTGAACCCGGCCACATCGGCGTTTAGCTTGACTACTGCGAAGTACGATGACGGCGAGTTCAAGGTGGATGCCATAAGCACCGATGGTGGCTCGCTGCCTCGCAACGTGGCGATCGAGCGGACGATGGCACTGGTGCGTTTCGGCGCGCTTTCGCTGATGGAGGCCGCCACGAAGCTGACCTACACGCCGTCTCGGATGCTCGGTCTCATCAACAAGGGCCACTTCTCCGAGGGCGCAGACGGCGATGTGACTGTGATCGACTCGGAATCTGGCAAAGCTGCTATGTCGTTCGTGAACGGCGAGCCGATCATGATCAATGGCCGCGTGGTCGGCAGCGGCGGGACATGGCTCGTGAAGCAGGAAGGCGAGAAGGCAGCCGCCGCCAGCGGCCTGCCATACGAGATCATCGACCTTGAGCAGTCGAAGCTCTACGCGGGCTGGCAGTAGCGAATTCTCTCGTCCACGCTGAGTTAAAGAGCCTGCTGCTAGACTTGCGCCCTTCGCATTCTGACTAACGTCAAACCCCGACAGAACGCTTGCCCCGCACTATCAGAATCAACCTCACAGCCCGCTGGATCATCGTGATCGGCGTCGCGCTCGTGCTATTCGGCACAGCCGGGAGTCGATTCTCATTTGGCGTCTTCATGAAACCGCTCGTCGACGAGTTCGACTGGTCGCGCGGGTCTCTCTCAGGCGCACTTGCAGTCGCCGGACTGGCAACAGGCCTGCTGCGGCCACTTGCCGGATGGCTCGCCGATCGTTTCGACGCGCGCTACGTCGCAGGCACAGGGCTCGTTCTTGGCGGACTGGCACTGCTCGGACTCTCGCGCATAGAGATCCTCTGGCAGTTCTACGCGCTCTTCCTGCTCATGGGCATCGGCTTCACACTCGCATCGCCGGCCACGCTCACAAGGCTCGTCAGCGAGCGATTCACCAAGCGGCGCGGCCTTGCCTTATCGCTTGCCGG
>JANQIZ010000376.1 GCA_028281895.1 Dehalococcoidia bacterium | reverse complement strand
GACGACGATGACGACGACGAAGGTGGCGATGACGACGATGACGAGCAGACTGAAGTTTGCGCCACCACGTTCCCTGCGATGATCTTCGACTCATCAAACCCGACCGGCTGGGACCGAGACCTTGGTAGCCCGAACGAAGACTTCGGCGGACCTGGCAGAGGCGACGGCGGTGAATCGGGTGAGCCTGGTGAGAACAGCGTCGCACTCGACAACATCCTCATCATCTCGGAGGACGGCGATTCCGACGACCCTGATGACGATTGGAACGGTGGCACAGTCCACTTCGGCTTCAACACACCTGTCGACATCTGCTCAGTCGACATGCTCGACATCACTGAGTCGTTCGGCACGATCGACACGTACAACACCTCCGGCACGTTGATCAATTCGCACTCGATCAGTGACCTGGATGCCAATGGCTTCCAGACCGTAGCGATCAACGACACGGGTGTCGCTGAGATGCGGGTAACGATCCCCGGTGATGGAGCAATTGCCAAGATTGCGTTCAGCTGCTCATAAGTAACTGACGCCACTCGGCAAGAAGAGACGAAAACAGATCCGCCTGTCCACGTCCGGCCTCTCAATCTGAGGCGCCCGACTGGGCAGGCGGATTTTCTATTGGCTCAAACTGCGGCTTGCCGCCAGCCTTTGAAGAGCAGCCAGAGCGCAAGGCCAGCTTCGCCGACTATGGCTGGAGTTAGAAGCAGGATAGACAGCGTCTCGCTGTGCCCGCCAAGAAAGAAACTGGCCATGCTGTCTATCACGTAGCCAACACCCGCGACAGCGAGGACATAGCCGATCACCTGCGGCACTGCTGCCGAGCGGACCAGTGCGATTCCGAGCAGAACAAGGTGCGCTCCGAAGAAGACCAGGGCGGCCAGGAAACCGTTGCTGAACGAATCGACAGCGGAGAGCACCGTTGCCGCTGCGTCGCTTGAGGCGAGTCGCTCAGCGCCGTTGAGAATGGTGAAGGCGTCGACCAGCTTCAACACATACGCGCCGATGATCGCCGAGTAGGTCAGCCTGAACCCTGCCGTGATCATAGCCAGCGTGCGGTCCGCCGGCTCGATCAAGCGATACAGAGTGAACGACAGCGCGACGTCGATCGCGACGATAGCGAACCAGGCTCCGATGCTGGTCCCGAACAGGCCAAGCGAATCGTTGAGGTTCTGCAGCGTCGCAGGTCCGTCACCGCTTTCGATCAGCGACTCAAGCACCAGCGGGCCGAACATGGCCAGCACGAACAGAATGGCGTACATGAGGCCAGTCACCCGCGCGATGCCGACAAGCCTCGGCTGCTCTGTGGTGGAAACGCTGGAATCGGTTGTATCGATCTGTGGATTTGCGATTGTCGCTTGCATTTCTTGCTCTCTCCAGCCGGGTGATCCGTCGAAGTTGCGGATCATCTCTGTTCTTTCCCTGTAGCTCGTTAGCTCGCCTTGCCTGCTGCATCCACATATGCGAGAGCCGACTCCGTCTGGCAGCCGACTATCGCCGGAGCCTCGTGAACCAGATCTTCGTTCTCAATCGCATCGACCATGAACAGCGCAAAGTCGGTACGGCGCGTCATGTTGCTCTCCAGCACCGGGTCACCAACATGCCTGCTCCACACCGGCAGTCCCTGGCTCTCTCCCTCTTCCAGATCACTCCCTCTCACCACGGTCCAGCGACGATCGCTTTCGAAGATCCGGCGAGCAGCCTCAACCTGGTCATTGAGATCCACGAGTCGAAGCCATCGAATGATTGGACCAACCACAGAGACGAGAAACTTGATCCGGAACGAGTAGACGTCCTTGCCGTCCAGGCTGATGTGCCAGCCGCAGGAGAAGATCAAGCGCGCATCAGGCTCGGCGAAATCAAGAACGGCTTGAGCCGTACCGCTTGAGTAGTCGTGGACACCCCACGGGGCGAGGACCGTCAGCACTCCGTCGCATCCCTCTACCGCTCGCCTGATGACCTCTCGATCATCGGTTTGGCCAGGGAAGATCATTATCCGATCCTTGAACTCGTCGAGCTTGTGGACGCTCTTCTCTCTGCAAACGCCCACGACCTCGTACCCGCGGTCAAGAGAGTGCTGAATCATGTAGCGTCCGAGCTTCCCTGACGCGCCGACGATGCAGACCTTCTTGATTGGCCGAGCCTCTTGGTTACTTGCTGTTTCGTTACCCACGCTGCTCTCCTTAGTTCGACTGTTTAGCTGTTTGCTCTGGCGTGCGTTTTCGTTTGATTTACTTGCCTTACGTCGTAAGGTAACCTTACAATGTAAGAAAGTCAAGACCGGATCTCGATTCACAGATTCGAGTCGAAAGGAACCGATGGCAGCGAGAGTCAAGAAGGATGAATCCCCTCGAACTCCTCTCACGCCTGAGCGCGTGGTGAGCGCCGCGATTGAGCTTGCTGATGAGAAGGGTGTGGCGAAGCTGACGATGCGCGGGTTAGCGGCTTCGCTGGGTGTCGAAGCAATGTCGCTCTACTACCACTTCGCAAACAAAGGCAAGATCCTCGATGCGATGGTGGATGCGGTGTTCGCAGAGGTGGAGCTGCCTGCGAAGGACGACGAGTGGAAGCCGGCCATGCGCGCACGCGCAGGTTCGCTGCGCTCCGTTCTGTTGGATCACACCTGGGCCATCGCGCTGATGGACTCTCGCCCAGATCCGGGTCTTGGAACGATCACGCACCACGACGCGATCATCGGGTGCCTGCGCAGTGCCGGATTCTCGATGTCGCTGACCGCCCACGCCTTCTCGGTGATCGACTCATATGTCTACGGCTTCGTCTCGCAGGAGTCGGGATTACCGTTCCAGTCGAGCGAGGAGCTGGCCGATGTGGCAGGCGGCATCATCGAATCGCTCCCGGTGGAGCAGTTTCCGCACTTCTCAGAGATGGTGGCCGCTTACTACCTGCACCCGGAATACTCGTTCGCCGAAGAGTTCCTGGTCGGGCTGGACCTGATCCTGGACGGACTGGAGAGGCTTCGAGCGGCAGAGGTGAGTGACGGGGAGTCTTAGCGAGTCGCCACGAGGAACATGCGCCGGAACGGGAACACGGTCGTTCCATCAGGCTGCTTCGGATAGGCGCTGGATACAAGGCTCCCGTACGCAGCTTCAAACTCGCTGCGCTGCGGCTCCTCTAGCGCATCGAGCAGTGGCCGCAGCCACGTGCCCTTTGTCCACTCCTTGACCGGGTTTTCACCTGAGAGCACCTGCATGTATTCGGTCTCCCAGACATCAAGGTTCTCGACGATGGGTGAAAGCAGGCTGATGTAGTACGCAGGCAGTTCGACCGGCGCAGGACGCAGCAACGGCTCGAGCGTCGACCGCCACGGACCGGCCAGCGCTGCCTCTGACATCGATGTATGAGACGGTGCACCGAAGTTCCGTGGCATCTGGACCGCGAGCACTCCTCTGGCAGCGAGGCAGGACACGATCAGCTCTTCCCTCGCCTTGTGTCCTGCC
>JANQIZ010000332.1 GCA_028281895.1 Dehalococcoidia bacterium | reverse complement strand
CTGCCGCTGTCATTCGCTCATTTCATCGCCGAATCGATCCACAGCCACATCCCGCCCGGAACCGAAACAGGCTGGGGCGAGTTCGGACCTGGTCCGGAGCTTGTGCAGTGGTATCGCGAGAACTTTCAGCCGTCTGAGCTTCTGGCCGAACCGCTCGTCAGTGTTGGCGTGTCGGCGGTCTGTGCCAATACCGAGGAAGAGGCGCACAGGCTGGGTTTCGCCCGGCGATACACAAGACTCCGGCGCGACCAGGGACGTCCGGTGGGGCCTGTGCCAACGTTTGAGGAACTGGAAGCGGTTGAGCTGAACGATGCCGAGCGCGGCATCATGGAGATCTACGAGGAAAAAGCGATCGAAGGCACACCCTCGCAGGTGAAGTCGCATCTCGAACGCCTCGCTGCCGCATACGAGACCGACGAGCTGATCGTCCTCACCATCACGCCTTCATACGAGACCCGCGCACGCTCATACGAGCTGCTGGCCAGCGAATTCGGACTCGGCGATTAGAGCCTACTGCCTCTGGAAGACGTCCAGCGGGGTCAGGCCCTTCATGAACGATGTCGTGTAGCTGCCATCGCGGAACTCGCCGCGCTCCATGTTAGCGATCACGAAGTCGATGTTGTTCTCCGCGCCCATGATGCGCGTGCTCTTAAGAGCATTTACCAGCCTGTCATTCGCCTGGTCGGCATCCTCGCCATAAGCCACGATCTTTGCGCAGTTGCCGTCATAACCGCCCGGAACGTAAAGATCCTGCCCGAACTCGGTGATCACGTGGATCCCCTCGCCGGAGGGCATCACGACATCCTTCAGGTACGCGCCTGCGGCCTCATCGACATTCACGAGCACTCGTATCTCCACGGAGTGACCCTGCGTCTCGTGCGGGAACACCTCGTAGCGCTGTCCGCGGGCGATCTCTATCTGGACGGGAATCAGCCGCAGGTTCACTCCAGGCTCAACCCATGTCACGCCCTCGGTGACCTTGTGCTCAACCTGCAGCCTGGGGTTCACCTCGAGAGCGTAGATCTCGCCATCTTTCATGTCCTTGAGGAACTCGACGGTGAAGATCCCGTGCGAGCCGATCTCGCGAATGATCGACTTCGCATATGTTTGCAGCTGTCGTCGCTCATCCTCATTGATCTTCGCTGAAGGACTCTGCTCAACCATCTTGCGCTCCGAGAACTGCCAGCTGCAGTCGCGCTCGAAGCCCATGATGTGAACGTTGTGGTGCTTGTCCGCGATCGCCTGCATCTCGATGTGCCCGGCGTTCTCGATCAGCTTCTCGAAGTAGATGCCGCGCCGCTTAGCCCTCTCGCTGGTGCGGTTAGCGGACTTGATAGCTAGGCCGATTGTGCTCAGCGCCGCCTCAGGGTTGGAGATTATCTGCTTTGAGATGTCGGAGAGCAGCACCGTTCCCATGCCGCCGCCGCCGTAAGGAGACTTCACCACGATGTCGCCATAGCGGCGGATGAACTCAACCGCCTCGTTGAGGATGCCCTCCATCGTCATCGGCCAGACGCGTTCTGCGATCGTTCCTGCCAGCGCCTTGACCATCTGCGTTGAGTAGCCGTCGAGCCTGTCTGCGCCCGGCAGCCTGCGACCTGGCGAGAGGCCCTTTCCAACGATCGAGCCTGCTGTTCCGAAGCCCTTTGTCAGCCTGCCGCGCCACCTGCCCGTCTGGCCCTTGGTGTCGCTAAAGATGAACTGCCTGGAGGCTGGAATCACCGGCACGCCGGAGAGCCGTGCATGCTGTCGGAACTGCGTCTTGGAGCCGAAGACCCGCAGCGCGTGCTCCGTCGGGCCGACGAAGTGGAGTCCACTCAGCTCGACCCGACGTGCGAAGTCAGGATCTTCTGAGAGGAAGCCGTATCCGGGATGAATGGCGTCTGCGTCCACGCGCATCGCCGCCTCGATCATCCAGTCCATGTTCACGTAGGACTCGCGCTCGATATGTGATTCGGCGACGGGCAGTCCTGTCCTGATGTCGGCTCTTTCGTAAGCCGCAGACCGCTTCTCGGAAGGTGTCGCCGCCACCGCCGCCTCAAGTCCCATGCTGTGCATGGCGTCGACGATCTCGACCGCCGGCAGACCGCGGCTGGCCGCAAAGACTCTCTTAATAGTGGGAAGCTCGATCAATGTTGATGTGTGCTCTGTTGGCGAAGGCTCTGTTCGCCATCCTGATTTTGTAGGAAGTGTTTCCGATTATGCGGAGGAAGCTTGCAAAGCTGCAACCTGGAAGAGATTGCTTTTGGTCGGATGCGCGGCCTGAGCGGCGCGTTGCTTATTCCTGTTTACTCGTTCATGCTGTTGCTTGCAACAGCATCGCCGCCAACTTCAACAGACCAGAAGGCACGAACATAAATGCTCGAACGATTCCTCGTACCTGACCAGGACCGCGTCTACGTGCAGCATGACGACATGCACGCAGCGACGAAGGCCATCTTCAACAAGATGGGGCTCTCGGAATCCAACTCCCAGACATCTGCCGATGCACTAATGACGAGTGATCTGCGCGGCTGCGAATCGCACGGTGTCTCCAACATGCTCCGCAGGTACGTTGGCTGGTACAACACCGGCGAGATGAACCCCACGCCGAATGTGCGAGTCACCAGGGAATCGGACACTACTGCGAACCTGGATGGCGACGAAGGTCTGGGTCTTCATGTGCTGCCGATAGCGACTGAGATGGCTATCGAGAAGGCTCGCAAGCACGGCACCGGAACAGTGGTGGTGCACAACTCACGCCACATCGGCATGCTCGCCTATCACGCCATGATGCCGATGCGCGAGGACATGATCGGCTGGTGCGTCACCGCCGGGAATCCTCTCAACGCTGTTCCTACGTTCGGAGCTGAGCCTCGCTTCGCGACGAACCCGTGGGCATGGGCCATTCCCGCCGACAAGGAGCCGCCGTTCGTCTTCGATGTGGCGACGACGCAGGTGGCCGGAAACAAGCTGGCGCTTGCAGATCGCATTGGCGCTCCAAT
The DNA here is from genome assembly GCA_028281895.1 of Dehalococcoidia bacterium. Classification (GTDB taxonomy): domain Bacteria; phylum Chloroflexota; class Dehalococcoidia; order Lucifugimonadales; family Lucifugimonadaceae; genus JAJCYX01. Next base: position 3,177 of record JANQIZ010000332.1, on the reverse strand, counting down.
GGAGCCGGGCTGGATCACAGGCATGGACGGCTCACCTGTGATGGAAGAGAACACCAAGCTGCCTCCGAAGGGCGAGTATCTGATGCTGCCGTTCGGAGGCACTCGCGAGCAGGGCTCTCACAAGGGCTATGGCTTCGCTGCTATCGCCGATGTGCTCGGCAACATCCTCTCCGGAATGCCTGCCGGTTTTCTGCTCCCGCCACAGCCGCAGATGCTCAACCACTTCATACAGGCGATCAACATCGACGCTCTGACCGATGTCGGCAAGTTCAAGTCGGACATGGACGACTCCCTGCGCGGCTTGCGCGAGACGAAGCCTGCGCCTGGACATGACCGCGTGGTCTACGCTGGCCTGCCGGAACATGAAGAGACCGAGGTACGCCTGCGCGATGGCATCCCATATCACCGCGAGGTGGTCGAGTGGTTCGAGTCGATCCGCGACGAACTGGGCCTCGACTACGAGCTGAGGTAGGGCAGGTTTTTTCGACGCTTCCCGGCTCTAGAACGGCTTGAACACCATCACGTGCGCGATGAAGATCAGTAGCGCGTACATGAACACTTCGACGGCCCTGTACCTGGGGCCGGTCAGAATCTGCTTCTGCTCCTCCAGTATACGGCCCTCCTTGTAGGCCTGCTCCATTAGCGCGGCAGCACGATCTCCCCAGCGCTTAAAAGTCAGAGGGGGGACGACGAACGCCACGATGGTCGTGATGTACGCGGCGATTAGCCAGCCTGAGGTGAGCTCCCACCCGATCTCCCATGCAGACAGGAAGCCGAACAGGCCGACGAAGATTAGTGATATCCCGGAGATCATCCCGCCGGTGTTGCCAATACTGAGGTAGATGCCGAACTTCTGAACGTCATCAGTCCGCGCCACCATGACCGATGAGTACGTGATCATGCCGATTGCGCCTAACAGCAGGAACACGAACAGGATGTGCAGCAGTTCCAGGGTGTCAGCGAGAACCATGGAGAACTCCCGTGCGACTCAAGATAGTTTCCGTAGACTGGCGGCATCTTAGTGAATGACGACGGAGAGATCGAGCGCACCAGTTGCGGAAAGAGCACGAGGCTGGCGTTCAGATCGCCGGTTTCAATGGTTTGAGCCGGATAGCGGTGTGGCGCTTTCGAACGGTACCGGCTCGGGATCAAAACACTTTCGCCCGACGCATCGTTGGAAATACGCCGGGCGAAATAAAACGTTGTCTCTAGCCGTCGAGTCAGGCGGTTCCGGCCGGTTCAGGCTCCGGCTCCACAGCGACTTCAGGATCGGCTGCCTGGACGGCTGCTATCTCTGCCTCAACCTCTTTCTTGCCAGGGTAGAACCATGCCACGACGACCGCCGTCACCAGCACCAGTCCTGCTGCGAAGAAGAACGCCGTGCTCATGCCATCCGTGAAAGCAGTTGTCGCTGCGGCGATCAGTCCCTCGGCCTGCCCTTCAGGCTGCCTGGCAGCAACGGCCAGGGCGAACCCGATCGAGTCCTCCGCAAGATGCGCGTCCTCTGGCGATAGCCCTGCAGTCGCATCGCCGAGGCTGTTTCGATAGCCAATGGCAAGCAGAGATCCCATGATCGCGATTCCGATCGCTCCACCAACCTCACGCGTCGTGTCGTTCACCGCGGAGCCAACTCCCGCCTTGTCAGACGGCAGCGACGAGACGATTCCCTCACTGGCAGGCGGCATCAGAGTAGCCATTCCCGCGCCCATCACGAGGATCGGAATCACCACGATGCCGTAAGAAGAGTCAGCATCCACGATGCCAAACAGCGCGAAGCCAACCGCTGCGAGCACAAGGCCTCCGGGGATGGTCACGCGCGGCCCAAACTTCCTCGCAAGCGTCACACTGATCGGCGCCATGACGAAGAAGACTCCGGTCATTGGCAGCGTTCGAATGGCCGCCTGCAACGGCGAGAGTCCCTGTGCGAACTGGAAGAACTGCACGATCAGGAAGAAGAACCCGAACATCGTCAGGAAGATCAGCGTGATCGAGACGCTGCCCATCGAGAATCTGCGGATCTTGAAGAAGCGCGGGTCCAGCATCGGATACGGAGTCCGCAGTTCCCAGATGACGAATCCTGCGATCAGGATTCCGCCGAACACGAATCCCAGCAGGGTCAGAGGATCGGTCCAGCCGCGCTCGGGTCCTTCGATGATCGCAAACAGGAGCGCGAAGAGACCTGCGATAGAAAGCACTGCGCCTGTCATATCCAGCGCCCGCTGCTGAGAATCGCGAGAAGTTGGCACAAAGGCGATCACGGCAACCAGCGCCACGGCTGCGATCGGCACATTCACAAAGAAGACCGAGCCCCAGAAGAACGACTCCAGGAGCACTCCGCCCGCTAACAGTCCCAGCGCTCCACCGGCTCCGGCAAACGCCGTCCAGATCGCTATTGCCCTTGATCTCTCTTCACGCGAGAACACGACCGTGATGATCGAAAGCGTCGCCGGCATGATCAGCGCAGCGCCGACGCCCATGATGCCGCGCCAGATGATGAGCTGAACTGACGATTCGGCGAAGCTGGCGCCGATGGATGTGACGATCACTATCGCCAGTCCAGCGATGAGCGCTTCCCGTCTGCCGAATCTATCGCCGATCGCTCCCGCGAACAGAAGTAACCCGGCGAAGATCAGGGCATAGGAGTCTACGATCCACAGGAGTTCAGTGCCGCTGGCCTCCAGCGCATCTCGAATCTCCGGAATCGCGAGGTTCAGGGAACTGACCGCGGCAACGACCAGTATCAGGCTCAGGCACATGACCACGAGGATTCCCCATCGCCTGGGGTGACCCTGGTCAGAGTAGCCACCGGCCTCTGCCGTGGCGGTTGTCATCTTGTATCTCCTCTATCTGTTATCTGGGGCCCGCTCGCGTCGGCGGGGGCCGCATTGTAGCCACAGAGCTCTACGCAGCCCCGCTCTGGTGTCGCACTCCGTCGATGTGGTCGCTGAATCGACCCAGCCAGGCGGCGATATCGTTGATCGTCTCCGCATCCGATATCTCGCCACCCTCATCCACCTTGTCCATCACGCCACCGATCCCGAGCGACTCAGCGAACACCGCGTCGGTCATGAAGTTGACGACATGTAGCAGATGCTCTCTGGCGCCCGGACCCGCACGACCTCCCGGTGACACCGCAGCAACGGCAACCGGCTTGCCCGAGATCGGCGATCCGTCGTC
>JANQIZ010000277.1 GCA_028281895.1 Dehalococcoidia bacterium | reverse complement strand
TGGAGGGATCTGACCGTTCATGTGTTGTGACAAGTGCTGCACCTATTCCCTCTCCCTACGAGGGAGAGGGTCAGGGTGTGGGTTGTACTGCCTTGTCATTTTGTCCCTGCCCTGAGCGAAGCCGAACGGGTTGATTCAGAATCTCTCGGCGGCCGTGGAAGCAAGGTCAGATCCCTCCGCTGCGGTCGGGATGACAAAAGGTGACGATCGGGATGGCAAACATCCGTGGTCTCGTCATTCCGGACTTGATCCGGAATCTCCTGAAACCAGTCAGCGGGAGATGCTGAATCAAGTTCAGCATGACGAAAACGGACCCTCCCTCTAGCTCCCTCTCAAGATGGGAGGAAGGATGAAGCCCCGCACTTCTGCCAATCCTGGCGCATAATGCGCCGAAACTCACTACCTCAGACTCAGCTACAGGGAGGACGGCCATGACAACCGTAGGCGAAGGCGATTTCAGGTACGAGGTTGTCACCGACTGGCCGCAGATGCCCGAATGGTGGTCCTTCGGGCTCGCCTCCGATGTCGCAGTCGATTCGAAAGACCGCGTATGGGTCTTCTCCCGCGGCGAGCATCCCGTCACCTGCTGGTCGAAAGACGGCGCATTCATCGGCAGCTGGGGCGAAGGCTTTTTCCGTGAGCCGCACGGCATGTTCATCGACAAAGACGACAACATCTGGCTGACAGAGAAGCAGCGCCACATCGTCACCAAGCACGCGCCAGACGGCGAGATCCTGCTCGAACTGGGCCAGCGAGACTACGCGCAGGTGACAGCTGGCCAGCACGGGAACTTTGGCCTGCCGTTCAACTCGCCTTCGGGAGTGGCGCTCGCCTCGAACGGCGACATCTACGTCTCAGACGGCTACGGCAACCATCGCGTGCAGCACTTCTCGCCAACCGGCGAGCTCAAGAACTCGTGGGGCAAGTCCGGCACCGGTCCCGGCGAGTTCACGCTCCTGCACAAGGTCGGCATCGACTCACAGGACAGGGTCTACATCTGCGACCGCGAGAACAACCGCATCCAGCGCTTCGATCTTGCCGGCAACTACATCGATGAATGGAACGATGTGGCAGGTCCGGGCGACACCTACTTCCACACCGATGGCTTTGTGTACGTGGTGGAGCAGGGCGGCGGCAACGGAGTCTCGATCTGGACCGAGGACGGTGAGCTGCAGGCCAGGTGGCGAGGCAACAAGGGTGCCTGCGAGGCGGCGCACGGCTGCTGGGTGGATAGCGAAGGCTCGATCTATGTCGCTGAGATCGGCCAGCCCGGCCACGGCCAGCGCGTCAGGAAGTTCGTTCGCGTCTAGCTGACAACGATCTGACCTTCGACGTAGTCGCTAATCACAGCATCGTCTGTATTCGCCTGGCTCATGATGTGAGCCTTCTGTATTCGATCGAATGGCCCTCCGCCTGTTGCAGGGTTAGCCGATCGATAGCCAACTGCGCCTGAGTTTGTTGCTAGTTTGAAATCAGCAACCTCCCTCAGCATGCGTCCGAAGGACCATCAGATGGCAAACACCTACATGCTTGATCTCCGCTACCAGCCCGAGAATGAAGGCAGTGCGATCGACAGGCTCAATCACCTCGTAGAGCTCCTCTCGGAGAACGGCTACGAAGTGTCCAATTCGTCGCTGTTTGATGATGGCGCCAGGGTGTCGCTGCTCATCTCATCAGATCAGGCAGGCCGCCACGAGCTGAAGCTTCTCAAGCTTGCCTCTGATACGGGTTCGATAGGACGCTTCTCATGCAGGAAGGCCGAGCCGCAGGAACCCCATGAGAGCGCTGACGCCATTCGAGTGACGCACGTTTAGCGATGCACTACACCGGATACCGATCCGGCGATATATGCCTACTCAATGATCCCCTGTGCCGCAGCAGGGGATCATTCTGTTTTTAGTTGTTTCCAGCCTGGGCCTGAACGCAGATCGCGTGCCTCATCTCGCGGTTGCAGCCGCGCCTGTGCGATGCGAGCGTAGTGAACGCGTGAGCCGCACCTCCTGTGCAGCTACAATCCCGGCCACAAACTCACACCTGCGAACATCTCAACCGCGCCATGCCATCAGAACTCCCTAACTCCAAATCTGAACTTGGATTCACGCCCGTCCATCAGCTCAGAGAGCTAATCACAACCAAAAAACTATCGCCAGTCGAACTTACAGAGGCTCATATCGAGAAGGCCGACCGCCTCGACCCCAAGCTCGGCATATTCATCACGCGGCTGTCGGAGCAGGCTATGGAACAGGCGCGTGAAGCGGAAGCAGCGGTGATGCGCGCCAGTGATCCATCGGAGCTGCCTCCGCTCCACGGCATACCGCTGCCGGTCAAGGACACCGAATCGATGGCAGGCGTGTCATGGACGCATGGCTCGCTGTCTCACAAGAACTCGGTGCCAGACCGCGACTCCATCCCGGTGGCCAGGCTCAAGGCGGCCGGAGCGATCATCACCGGCAAGACCAACACGCCTGAGAACGGCTTTGCAGGCACCACAGAGAATCGACTCGGCCCTCCGGCCCGGAATCCGTGGAATCCGGAGCGAACTCCGGGAGGCTCATCAGGTGGAGCAGGCGCGGCGGTCGCTGCCGGCCTGGCTTCGTTCGCGACAGGTGGCGATGGCGGTGGTTCGATCCGCATCCCCGCAGCCTTCTGCGGCGTCTACGGCTTCAAGGTCACGCAGGGTCGGATACCGCGCGGCAACTGGTCCAGCGACGCCTACAACATCATGAACAATGCCACATCAGGACCACTCACACGCACAGTGCGAGACAGCGCGATCGCCCTGCAAGTACTGAGTGGTCCGCATCCTGATGCCGAATACGGAGTGATCTCAGATCCGCCTCCCGACTTCGAGGCTGCTCTCGGGCAGGGCGTGAAGGGTCTGAAGATCGGCTGGACACCCGACCTTGGCGGCAACCCGGTTGATCCCGAGGTGGCGCGAGTCGCTGGTGAAACAGCGAAGGCGTTTGAAGAACTCGGCGCGCACGTTGCGGATGTCGGCTTTGCTCCTGGAGACTACGAGGAGGTCTTCTGGACCTGGTTCGACTATTTCACCATCAAGGGGCTTGCGGCTTACAGGGAAGATTTCGATAAGCGCCGCGACGAGATGACTGACTACTTCGGCGAGTACATGGATCGAGCCAACAAGCTGAGCGCGGAGCACATGTGGAATCTGTTCACGAAGATCGGCAGATACCGCGAGAGCACGAACCGCTTCTTTGATGACTACGACCTGCTGCTCACGCCGTCGCTCGCCGTGCCTGCCTTCAAGATCGGTGAAGAGCCTGAGGTCATTGGCGGGAAAGCGGTGCCACATCGCCTATGGGGTTTCACACCGTTCAGCTTCCCGTTCAACATCACAGGCAACCCCGCAGCCACAGTGCCAGCAGGTTTCTCCAGCGACGGTCTGCCGATCGGCCTGCAGATAGTCGGCGACATGCGAGCCGATGTCACGGTTCTCGCCGCGTCCGCAGCTCTTGAAGAGGCGCGGCCGTGGGCTGACCAACGGCCCCAGGGACTGTAGCGCAAGGCCCGGCGCGAGCAGCTCACTCATCATCGGAGCACAGCCCGGATCCGCTTCTTGACAGGCTCCTGATGTCGTGGCATCTTGCGCACCTCGACTTTTTGCGAATACTTGCAGGAACACTAATTGGCGGAACTGCACGAGCACAACACAGCCACGCTGCTGCGATCTGCAGGCAGACGGGTGACGAACGCCCGGCTGCAGGTGGCGCACGTGCTTCAGCACAGCCGAGGCCACCTCTCTGCATCCGGAGTGCTCGCCGGAGTCAGGCAGGCGGACGGACACATCGACCAGTCGACCGTTTACCGGGTGCTGGCCGACCTGCGCGACACGGGCCTCGTGGCTGAATCGAGGTTCGGAAACAGCGAGGCGACCTACGAGTGGATCGCCGGGGATGACCACCACCATCTCCACTGCGTCGAGTGCGGCGAGACGACGCAATTATCGTCCGATCTTGTCGATCGCTTCGATGGAGCCGTCCTTGAGCAGCACGGCTTCAGGGCCGAGAACCGCCACATGGTGATCAACGGCGTGTGCGAACGGTGCAGCGTCGAGTGAGAGTCTGCAAGGCATCTTGACGAATTTAGAAGGCTGGCTGCGAAGCATCGCCAGCAAGCATGGCTGTAGCACGAAACAGTGGAGATGAGATGGCAACAGAGATAGGAATAGCGCTCGTCGGCACCGGACTTGGACTCGGACTTCGGCATGGTGTCGACTGGGATCACATCGCAGCGATCTCCGATGTCGCGGCATCCCAGGAGTCGCGCCGGCGCAGCATGCTGATGGGCACGCTCTACGCGGTCGGCCACGCCATCGTCGTGATCATCCTCGGTCTTCTCGCCATCTGGCTCGGCAGCACTCTGCCCGAATCGGTCGACCCCTACATGGACGCCCTCGTCGGCATCACGCTCCTCCTTCTCGGCGCATGGATTCTGTGGTCGCTGGCGAGTAACCGGGGCAGGCTGATCCTCAGGAGCCGCTGGATGCTGCTTGGCGATGCTGTCCGCTCCGGGATTCGCAAAATGACCGGCCGCACAGCCGATGAGACAGGTGAGCGCGGCAGCTACGGCGCTGCGTCATCAACTGGAGTCGGTGTGATTCACGGCATCGGCGCTGAAACCGGCACGCAGGCCCTTCTGCTCGCATCCGCGGCGGGCGCCACATCGGCTGCTGCTGGCAGCTTCCTCCTGGTCTCATTCGCCATCGGCCTGATCGTGTCGAACTTCGGCATCACCCTTGCCGCCACATTCGGATGGATCGGAACCAAATCACAGTGGATGGTCCAGACAGCGATTGGACTTGTGATCGCCGGATTCAGCCTCGTGACAGGCTTCATCTTCCTGTTCCAGAGGTCCGACATCTTTCCCGAGATCCTCGCCTGAATCCTGCCCGGGAGTTCTCGGAGCCAGAGTGATCGCGCGGCGACTCGGGTAACCTCAACCGATGAACCCGTTCAGGCTCGAACTGTCGTCATCGATCCGCGTCAGCGTCTCTGCAGCAGACGCATGGGCGGTCTTTGCCGATGTGAGCCGCTGGACCGAATGGTGCTCGGTCTGCCTGAAGGCCGATGTTGCCACTGACTTCGACTGGTCGATCAGCCAGCGGATCGGTCTCAAGTTTCGTATGGCCGGAGTGGGCGTGCCGTTCAATGTCGAGATCGTCGACTCGGAGCCCGGCAGGCGCATCGCATGGTCGTCTACGAAGTTCACCGTCACCGCTGTTCGTACCTTTGACTTCGTCGACAACGCGGATGGCACATCGACAGTCACCGACCACAAGCTGTTCACCTCGCCGGTCCTGCCGCTCAGGCTCTTCTATCCGCGCCCGATCATTCGCCGCATGACGGAGTCGATGCTCGCAGATCTTGCAGCCGAGTGTGATCGGGCAGGGCGAAGCTGATGCCGGCTGAGAAGACCGCTGTGGCCGTGTTCGCTCATCCTGACGACGAGACGCTTCTCGCTGGAGCGTTGATCGCAAAGCTCGTTAGAGATGGCTGGAGCATTCACCTGATCTGCCTGGCTCCGGGCGATGACAACGATCTTGAGAGCCGTATGCAGCTTGCTGCTGCTGAACTGGGAATCGCCTCGGTCAGTTCTCTGCGATACTCCGCTGCCGGGCAGGAGGCCGGGGAGGAAACTGGGCAGGCAGACACCGCTGGCTCCGCACCTAGACCGCCTAAGCTTGCCTCAGCGCCGGAGCAGGTAGTCGTGGACCAGGTCGTAGGCCAGTTTGGCGCACTGCAGCCCGATATGGTGCTCACGCACTCACCATCCGGTGATTACGGACATGGCGACCACGCGTACTGCCATCGGATAGCTGTAGCTGCTGCTGAGGCTATGTCTAGTGCCCAGGTCTTCGCCTTCGCCTGGCCGGGCTTCACTGCAGGGATTGCGAGGTTCTTCAACCGTCGCTCAGCACCGGAGTTGAGATCGCGCAGAGCTGTCGACGAAGCGACCAGCGATTCACTCGGTCCCGACCTTGTTGCAGAGACTCATCACGTCGGCAGATTCCTTGGTATCAGGAAGCGAGCAGCACGCCACTATTACCAGGAGATAGCTCGTGGGCCGATTCACCTGCGAATGCTGGAAGCAGTGCCGACATGGCTACAGCGACTGGCGCTTGGACGCGCCCACCTCAGGCGAATCAGGTAGAACCCGGTTTTGAAGGTCGAGTTTTGGTCGGGCTACACCCGTACCTCTGCCAGTTCCACCTCGCCGCCATCGACACGGTACACGTGCGTAGCGATCTCCTCAACGATCGCCGGATCGTGGCTCGCGCAGATGATCGTGCCGTCATACTCCTCCAGCGCTGAGAGCAGCTCATCCCTCGTCACCGCATCCAGGTGGTTCGTCGGCTCATCCAGCAGCAGGACATTGTTCGGCTCGATCAGGAATTTTGCCAGCGCCAGCCTGCTCTTCTCGCCCCCTGAGAGCATCGACACTTTCTTGAACACATCGTCGTCCGAGAAGAGGAACCTGCCAAGCACGCCTCGCAGTGTGCCATCCGGCTCTTCCGCAGCCGCCTTTCGCACCTCACCAAGTACCGTCTCGCGCCGATCGAGCGACTCGTCCTGGTGCTGCGCGTAGTAGCCAACGCGCGCCCGCTCGGCCCAGCGCACATCGCCCTCGGTCTGGCCAACCTCGCCAGCGAGAATCCTCAGCAGCGTCGACTTGCCACCGCCGTTCGGGCCGATCAGTGCCACCTTCTGGCCTCGCTCAACCTCCAGCGCCACGTCCAGGAGCACCGGCGATCCGTCCCACTCATGCCCCAGCGAACTCACATCCAGCACCACGCGCTCCACGCGTCCAGTAGAGCGGATCTTGAACTGGGCCGTGCTCGTCGACTCGGGCCTGTCTATCCGCTCGATCTTCTCGAGCATCTTGATCCGGCTCTGCACCTGTCGCGCCTTGGTCGCCTTCGACCTGAACCTCTCGATAAACCGCTCCTGCTGCGCGATCTGCCTTGCCTGGCGATCTGCCGCGGTCATCTGCTGCTCTTCGTTTGCCTGACGCTCTTCCAGGAACTGCGAGTAGTTGCCCGCATACGGAACAACCCGGCCGCGCTCGATGCTCAGTATTCGAGTCACAACGCGGTCAAGGAAATCGGCGTCATGGGTGACGATCAGGAGCGTGCCCGGATACTCGGCCAGCTCTCCCTGCAGCCACTGCCTCGCGGCCCGGTCAAGGTGGTTCGTCGGCTCGTCCAGCAGCAAGTTCTCAGGCTGGCGCACCAGTATCTTCGCCAGCGATATGCGCATGCGCCAGCCACCGGAAAACTCGCCACACAGCTTATCCATGTCCTGCTTTGTGAAGCCAAGACCTTCAGTTACACGGCTGATATCCGGCTCAGCCCTGTGACCGCCAAGGATGCGAAAGCGGTCCTGCGTGCGGTCCAGCTCAGTCGATAGCGATTCGACCTTGCTGGGGTCAGCGATCATCTCGGCCTCGATCTCGGCGATGCGGAGCCTTGCCGCGTTGGCCTCTGGCAGCGCGTTCCACATCTCCTCTCGAAGCGGCAGATCGAGGCCGATGTCCGACTCCTGCCGCAGGTACGCAAGCTCGCCGCCAGTGACGCTCGCCCTTCCAGAGCTGGGAGTCAGGAGGCCTGCGATCATCTGGATCAGCGTCGATTTTCCGGCGCCGTTCGGCCCGACGAGGCCGACGCGCTGGCCGCTGGAGATGGTGAATGTGGCCGACGCGAATAGCTGGCGCGCGCCGAACGACATTGCGAGGTTTTCTGCGGAGATCATGCTGGCTTGTTCCGGTGTGAGCAGGTGAGTGGAGATGACATGGATAGCTGGCGCGCTGGCATCGGGCCGGCACGCCCATCGGCGGCTCACTTCGAGTCCGCCGTATGTCACCTACTCAAGCAGCAGCATCGCGCTTTCTCATTGCAGAGGAATTCGTGCAAGACGGCCACGTGGAACATGTCGATTGTAGATGATCCTGCGGCCGCGTTTCGCTGTGCACGCCCACATCGAACGCCGACTCAGCCGATTCATCTTTGCGCCCTGCGTCCGCGGCTTCTCCCGCGGCGTCCGTACAGATGGGTCATCACACCCTCGATCAACAGAGTCAGCGCTATCGCTCCCGCGCCAACAGCCGCGCCCGTGAAATCGGTCAGCGCAACCGTCAACGTCACCCACAGGCCCAGCACCGCCAGCCGCGTCAGGTTGATGATGATGATCGGTCTCGTATTGCGCGCCCGCATCAGCGTCGCCGCAAAGAACTGCTCAACCACCACCACCAGCGGCAACGCCGCCAGCAGACGGAACGCGAACAGCGCAAGATCGAACTGCTTGCCATCCGTGCCAAGGATGTCCTTGAGCACCAGCGAAGTCACCGGAGGCACGAATCCGATCAACATCGTCGCAGCGGTCGTGATGGCTCCAACGGAGAGCATGAATCGCAGCACGCGGGACTCTCCAAACCCCAGCGCCATCAGCGCAAGCGACGAGTTCTGAACGCCATTCGTCGCGGCCGATACCGTCTGAAACAGGCCGAAGGCGATCGCCACAGCGGCTATCGAAACGGTTGCGTCTTCGGCGCGTGCCATACCGGCATTGACTATCGGCTGGGTGATCGAAGGCGCGATCGCTGCCACCAGGAGCGGCCAGAAGAACTTCACCATGTCTGCCATTCGCACCGGAACAGCGTTCTCTGCAGTGATCACGACACGGCGCATCAGCAGCCACACCAGCACAGCCTCAAGTCCGACGCCTGCCGAGAAGGCGATTCCCGCCGCTGTCGCGCCATCCACCGATTCGGTGAAGATGAGCGCTGCGGCAATGCCGATCACTGTCGCCGATCCGGCGATCGTCCCGGCCCAGATCACACGCGGCCTTTCGGCGCGTAGTGCCACTCCATGCAGGTGTGCCCGGATGGTCAGCAGTCCCGGCAGCAGAACCATGGCGCGTAGCGCGCCCGCCGCCTGCTTCTCAACCTCCGGCTCTACCGAGAAGACACTGCCGAGTACGAGTCCGTTCAGCGGTGTCAGTGCGACGACTGCCATTACCGTAGTGGTCAGTCCCGCCCATCTCAGCACGAATAGCCGGATCACCGGCAGAGAGCGCGAGTCGTTGAAGAAGACGAGTGTCAGCTGCTGCGTGCGGACCTGCGGCAATCCGACCAGCACTGCGATTGCGAATGCCACCGCGAATCCGGAGATCGCCTCTTCGGCCGCATCGGTGCGGTTGAGCATCCCGGCAACGGCGGGAATCAGCGCCTGAGCGGCGCTGGATGTGACAGCAGTGGGCAGCAGCAGGGCGATCGCCCGACGCCTGAAGTCGACCCCTGCTGTCGTTGAGTCTGAACGGGCAGGTGACGCCATCAGCGGCCGACCGCGTCCCTGGAAATCTGTGAGATGTAGGCGTTTTCGTGCAGCACAGGAACAGTTTCGCTCACGTCTAGCTGCGATGCCAGTTCGACATCACGTGAGAATCCGCGATCTCTCAACTCTCGACCTGATGCGCAGTCGTGAATCAGCGAAGCGAGTCGCGGGCGGGCTTCGTTGAATGCGGCCACGAGGAGTTGCGCTTCTGGTGAGCGCGATCCGGGCAGACGACTGATGACAGCGCCTGCGCCGATAGCGTCTTCGTAGGCTGGCCTGAGCGACCGATCTTCCCATCTCTCGCCAGCCGGAATCACGGCGATCGGACCGCCTGCGTTCGCTGCCATCGCAGCCACGGCAGATGCGTTGCGCAGGCTGGCTGCGATGACGGTGGCGCCGCTGTCGCGTGCCTGGACCGAGAGCGCCGATCCGTTTGGAGATGGGAGCACGAGTCTTGTGCCTGGCTGCGCCTGTTCGAGCGAGGCGGGAGAGAGGCTCATCTGTCCGGGTATTTCCGAGCGTTTATGGGCAACGATGGCGTTGCGCTGAGCGGCGTACTCTGCCGCGCCGTCGGCTCCAAGTGGATATGGAAAGACGGTCGCGCCTCGGCTCACCGCTATCTCGACACTGGTGGTGAACGACAGTACATCGACGATGATCACGACAGCGCATTCAGCCAGCGCGTCGAGGCCTTGAGCGCCCCACTCGCTGCGAACATCGAACTGCGACTGGTCTGAGTAGGGCATAAGAGTGAGGCGATTGCTCGTGTGAGTGGCTGCGACGGATTTTAGACAACTTATCCTCCCTCCCATCTTGGGAGGGAGTTAGAGGGAGGGTTATTCGTCTTGAGAGGTCAACTATCCACCCAAGTCTGAACGACCCTCACCCAACCCTCTCCCGATCCGGGAGAGGGGTAGGCGCTGCGGCACTCGCAGGCCGCGTGTGAACTGTCAGATCCCTCCACTTCGGTCGGGATGACAAAAAGGTGCAAAACACTTCTCCCTCCCTGCCAGGGAGGGAGTCAGAGGGTGGGTCGGCTTTCGTCATGCTGTCCCTGCCCTGAGCGAAGCCGAATGGGTTGATTCAGCATCTCCCCCTTGTTTGTCATCTCGACCGAAGTGGAGAGATCTGACCGTTTGGCGCAGTCACAGGGAGATTCTGGATCAAGTCCGGAATGACGAAGAAGACCACCCACATCCTGACCCTCTCCCTGCGGGGAGAGGGAAGAGCATCCTCCCTCCCATATTGGGAGGGAGTTAGAGGGAGGGTTATTCGTCTTGAGAGATCAACTATCCACCCAAGTCTGAACGCCCCTCACCCCAGCCCTCTCCCGATCCGGGAGAGGGGGTAGCTGCGGCACTTGCAGGCCGCGTGTGAATTGTCAGATCCCTCCGCTGCGGTCGGGATGACAAAAAGGTGCAAAACACTTCTCGCTCCCTGGTCAGGGAGGGAGTCAGAGGGTGGGACAGGATGCCTGCCCCCAAACCGCGGCACTCGCTGCCGCT
>JANQIZ010000230.1 GCA_028281895.1 Dehalococcoidia bacterium | reverse complement strand
CTCACCACACAGCTGCTCCTTGTGGATCTGCCACTCGGCGTACCACAGGTCCTTCTGGCGCTGGCGGACAAGGTCAAGAATGCCCCAGTCAACAGCGTGAACAGCGTCGTAGATGACCTGGCCTGTCACGCCGGCCGCCCAGAACATGGTGCCGCTGGCGTTGTAACCGCCAAGATCCTCAAGGTTGTAGACGGTCGGGTCTTCAGCAAGAGGGTCGCCGTTGTAGCCGTTAACCCAGCTGATGCCCTCGTTCGGACCCTCGACACGGTTGCCGTGGATCTGAATCTTGAACGTGCCGTCCGGGTGGAAGACCTTCCAGAACACGTCGTCGATCTCGTCGACGCCGTTGGGGTGGTCTACAGCCGCCCAGTTCTCAATCCTGCGAGCCTCAGGGTCGTCCTCTGCATTAGGGATGACCTGGATGACGTTCTTAACGCCGTCGGCCTGCTCAGGCTTGACACCAACGCCACCCTGTCCGCGGCGGCACGGGAAGCTGGGGTGAGTGGTAGATTCGTCGTCCTGGCCGTACTGAATGCCTTCGGTGTAGGAGTCAACGTCCGGCAGCTCCCACTTACACTCGATGTGCGGCACTACGCCACTGCTGACTACGCCAGCGCTGGCGGGCACGCCTTCCTGGTCTGCACGCGCAACCTGGGAAGAGTTCCCAAACGCGAACACAGCAAGAAGCGCTACAAGAGCGGTGAGGGAGAGAAGCCCCAGGCTCTTTTTGGGTGTAATCAAAGTCACACCTCGCCTCCTTGGATTTGCCAGGGGAGACTCACTGAGTCTTGCCCTGTTTCCTAAAGGACGCAGTGCTCTGGAGCGATTACCTTCGTCATGCGACAGGCATGGTTCACGCCAGATGCGTCCCAATTCAGGCAATCTCGCTAGCTACCAACTATCAAGACTGCATTTTCTTACCGGGATGCTGCGAGCCAGCGGTTCATAATCCCCGCGTGACCCAAACTCGTGACGTGCTATACATGCAAGCGAGAGATGGCCTGACATCGCCTGCGCGCATATCGACGAGAGCCGAAACTTTGTACATGCGATTGGTGCCCCTGTAAACGGCCAAGATATAAAAAAACCGTGGCTAGAATGCTCTGCAGGATGTCTGATCCTGATCTGCCATCACGTACAGACGGCACGTGTTAACGGATGTGGTTCGCATGGTGAAATTCATGCTCTGCCTGGCGCTGCAGCACAGCTTGCCCGATGAGTCAGGCGCAAGCAGCGTTTCACCGGCAGCGGTCGGCTAGACAGTGCGAAACTGGTTGGCTACCAGCGCGGCGTACATTCCGCGGTTGGCCATGAGTGTGGTGTGAGTGCCTGTTTCTACCACCTGTCCGTCCGCCATCACCACGATCAGGTCGGCCTTCCGGACCGTCGAAAGGCGATGTGCGATCACGAGCGTCGTTCTATTGCCGGCCAGCTCGTCCAGGGCTTCTCTCACCTGCCGCTCCGTCGTGGCATCGAGATGAGATGTTGCCTCGTCTAGGATCAGTATTCCGGCATCCTTCAGAAACGCACGGCCGATAGCGACTCGCTGTCTTTGCCCTCCTGACAACTGCGCTCCGCGCTCACCGACTTTGGTGTCGAGTCCTTCTGGCAGGGAGTCCACGAACCTGGCGAGACCGGCCATCTCGACGGCTCTCCGAACATCGGCCTCTGACGCTTCAGGCCGGGCAACCATGAGATTGTCACGCAGCGATGAGTTGAACAGGTACGTGTCCTGCGCAACGAGAGCGATGCGTTCGCGAAGATCGTCCAGCTCGTAGTCGCGGAGATCGTGGCCGTCGATGCTGATCGATCCAGTGTCGGGATCCCAGAAGCGCATCAGCAGGTGGGCCGCTGTTGTCTTGCCTGCGCCTGACGAACCGACGAGCGCCACGGTCTGCCCGGGCATCACATCGAAGGAAACCCCCGAAAGAGCAGGCCGCACAGAGTAGTCGTAGCTGAAGGTGACATCTGAGAACGCCAGTGAACTTGAGGCGTCTGAACCAGTTGCTGCGACTCCAGCCCCATCCCGCACAGGAACGTCTTCCAACTGCACAGCGTAGATCCGGCGCGTTGAGCCCAGCGTGTCGGCCAGGAGCCTGCCTATGTTGGCGATCTCGGAGATTGGCAGGAACGCTGCCATGGCTATCAGAGAGGCGAGCGGCAACAGGCTCGCATCGACCGAGCCATCAGACACCAGCGACGCGCCGACGACTGCAACAGCAAGCCCGCCAAATCCAGTCGCCGCCTCAAGAAACACCTTCTGAATCGTGAGCTCTCGGAAGAACGGAACGCGCACCCGAACGTAATCAACCGCCAGGGTTTCGAACTCCTTGCTGCGCTCGGGACCGCGCTCAAATGCGGCAACCTCGTGCATACCCTGGATCGTGTCAACAACGTGTGCGTTCAACTCGCCCAGCTGTTCACGGGAACGGGATCCGAGCCGGTCTACGCGGTCGCGAGATATCACAGGACTGAGGGCGACGATCGCCAGGAACGGCAGCAGGACGAGCGCGAGCGGCCAGCCGAGAATCAGCAGCGTGACGACGATTCCGACCGGCACGACGACAGCTACAAATGCAGGGGCAACGATGTGTGCGAAGAAATACTCGACAGTCTCGACATCCTGTGTCGCCATCGAGACAAGATCGCCAGTTCGTCTGCGAACCATGTAGGCCGGAGCAAGCTGCTCGAGCTTGTTGTAGAGCGCTATCCGCATCTCTGACAACAGTCTGAACGCAACGTCGTGCGAAACCCAGTTTTCTCCCCAGTGAAGAAGCGCACTCACCGGCGCAAGTATGAACAGTCCGACGAGGAGCCATCCAAAAGGGTCTCCGGAAGTGACTCGTGCGACAGCCAGCGCAGATACGACGCCGACGCCTATGAGTGTGACGAACCGCA
Source organism: Dehalococcoidia bacterium (assembly GCA_028281895.1). Taxonomy (GTDB): domain Bacteria; phylum Chloroflexota; class Dehalococcoidia; order Lucifugimonadales; family Lucifugimonadaceae; genus JAJCYX01. Next base: position 3,621 of record JANQIZ010000230.1, on the reverse strand, counting down.
GCACTCCGGTGACGAAACTGACGGTTAGCTTGAGCTTCCACGGAGCGATGAGAGACAGCAGGACTCGCGACGCTGCGATCCACCCGAGCCCCTCTGCTTTCAAGATCGCGTCAGTTGGCGCAACGTGATCCAGCCCGCCGAACGACGTGTCTTCTGTCGATTCCGCAGGCTTGCCGGGTATAGTCGCCTTGGGATTCCAATCGCTGGTCGCTCCATTCGCAGCGGGCTGAGCGTCCTGCACCTGCTCGGTCATCAGCGCAGCGTATGCGCCTCCGGCTGCCATCAGTTCGTCGTGCGAACCTGATTCGGCGATCCGGCCGTCCGCGATGACCAGCGTTCGGTCGGTATTGCGCAGACTCGAGAGCCTGTGCGCAATTACCAGTGTCGTTCGGTCCTTCATCAGGCGATCAAGCGCCTGTTGAATCACGTGCTCGTTCTCTGCATCCACAGCAGATAGCGCTTCATCGAGCACGAGGATCGGCGCATCCTTGAGCAGCGCACGGGCGATAGCTATGCGCTGTCGCTGTCCTCCGGAAAGTCGCACGCCGCGCTCTCCGATCACCGTGTCGTAGCCGTCTGGCAGAGAGGCGATGAACGAGTGGGCGTTGGCGAGTCGAGCCGCTTCCTCCAGTTGCTCGTGCGAACTATCCGGGTTGCCAAAAAGCAGGTTGTCTCTGACAGTGCCGTGGAACAGGTATGTGTCCTGCGAGACTACGGAGATGTTCGATCTAAGTTCGGAGAGCGGGAGATTCTGCAGGTCAACACCGCCGAGCCTGATCGAGCCCTGCCCGGGATCGTAGAAACGCAGCAGCAACTTGATGATCGAGGTCTTGCCAGCACCGCTCTCTCCCGCGATCCCAACTCGCTCACCAGGGCGCAGTTCGAATGAGACAGTGTCGAGGGCGTGGCGTGTCGAGCCCGGATAGCTGAACGAAACGTCCTTGAACTCGATCGAATGTGCAAGGTCCGTGCTCGAGCGTTGTCCACCGTCCGCCACCACAGGTGAAGCGTCGAGGAGGTTGAACACACCCTGGCTCGCAGAGAGGCCGTTCATTCCCTGGTGAAATAGCTGGCTGAGCTCCCGAAATGGCCGAAACACCTCGATGCCGAGCATCAAGATGATCAACAGCGCTGCCAGTGACATGTCACCGGCTGAGAACCGCGCTGCCCCGACGGTGAGCATCGCTGCTGACCCGATCGCGATACCGGCGATAGTCACGCCCAGTGAACCGGCGTTGGTTGCCAGAACCCACATCGTTGTCTTGAAAACATCGTGCGCTCGCTCTGCAAGCATGCGGCCGCGCGCCCTTCCCTGGCCGAAGGCCTTCAGAGTCGCGAGACCCTGGATGGAGTCCAGGAACTCGGCTCCGAACGCTCCATAGGCATTGCGTCTGCGAACGCTGCTGGTGCTGTTCCACTTGTGAAACACCGCAGGCGCTATGAGCGTCAGCAGGGCGAACAGCAGAGCCATCAGCGCCGTCGGGACATCGAGAAAGAGCAGGTACAGGAAGATGCCGATTGGCGTTAGCGCCGCTGTGAAGAGCTGAACGAGATACTGGCCGAAGAAGGTCTCAAGCTGTTCCACGCCGTCCACCAGGGTCAGCATCGAATCGCCGGTCCGCTCCTGCGTGAAGTAGGCCGGTCCGAGGCCGATCGCCTGCTCGTACAAGCGGTTGCGTAGATTCAGCTGAATCGCTGCAGCTGCGCGGTGGGCCGACATCTCCTTCTGGTACTGGAGTAGCGATCGGAGCAGCACCGATCCGCCAGTTGCGATTGCCCACGGCATGATCTCTGACATCGAGTCACCCTCGATGACCCGCGCAAGCACGACTCCGAGCAGTGCGAGGCGCGCTATTCCGACTGCGGCAGTCAGAAGACCGAGCAGAACTGCTACCGCAATCTGCGTGCGGAAGCCACTCGTGTATGTCCAGAGCCTTCGGTTGAAATACATCTGATTATCGAGAGGTCAGTATCCCGGACCGAGACGGGACACTAACACACCGGTACGGCGCCTGAGACGGTGAGGCTGACTTTTCAGTGCTAGCCATGCTTATGGCTGAGAGAATTGATATCTAATCTCAATTAAATGTGCGGCGAGCGTTCTCGATACGCCATGCACATTCTATCCCTGCTTGACTGTAGTCTTGATGCAGCTTAGCCTAATCGCATTGACATTGACTATTTCGGGCTTTTTCATCAATTAATGAGATAAAGTCTCATAAAAAGTCTGGGCTTCCTCCTCTGCTGAAGTCTTATCGAGTTACAAGAAGAAGATCAGGCATCAGGGAAGTACAGGCTCGCAGTTTCGTAACTTTCAAGGTCCCGTACAGGGACTAATGATTTGCTCACTCGACCTTTGTCAGATCGGCGGTGTACCACCGCGATGACAGGGTGATTGGGCAAGAGGAATCGACTAACAGACATGATTGGCACTAAACGAATACAAAGATCAATTATCGGCATCGCAGCGGCAACGCTGGCTGCCGGGGCACTGGCCTGCGGAAGCGACGCCAGTCCTGCATCAGACCCCACTGCAACTACCACACCGGGTTCGTCTGTCGAAACCCCACTGCAGGTAGTCACCACGATCTATCCCGTCACATTCTTCTCGGAGCAGGTCGGGGGAGACCGAGTGGAGGTGAATGCGCTCACAGCACCGGGTGACGACGGCCACGACTATGAGCCGACGCCCAGGGACATAATCGCCATCCGTGAGGCGGATGTCCTTGTCTACAACCATCCGTCGTTCGAGAGCTGGATTGAGGATGCGCTGGAGTCGGTGGCGAGCGATGAGCTGGTGGTTGTGAGAACTGCAGACATCGAGGCTGAAGAGGACGAGCACGGCCACGAAGACGAGCATGGTCATGATGACGACCACGGTCATGATGACGACCACGGTCATGATGACGACCACGGTCACATGGAGGAACACGGCCATGAGGATGAGCATGGCCACGACGAAGAGAAGGAACTGGTAGAGGGCGTCGGCCACGTCATCGAAGAGGTAGAGCACGGGGACATCACCGCTGACGAGGGAATCGAAGAGATCGAGGAACTTATCGGCGGTCACGACCACGAAGACCACGAAGGGCATGGCCACGAAGACGAAGATGGTGACAAAGACCATGTCGAAGAGCTGAAGCACGAAATCGCAGAGCTGATCGAGCAGGTCGAAGGCGGACAGCTCAGTGCCGATGCGGGTATTGAGGCGATTGAGGAGCTCATCGGCGCACACCGTCACGAAGATGACCACGACGACCACGGTCACATGGACGAACATGGCGACAAGGATGACCACGGCCATGAAGATGAGCATGGTCATCTGGATGAGCACGGCCATGACCACGGTGGCGTTGACCCGCATGTCTGGCTGGACCCGGTCCAGGCGATCGCTCAGGTCAGAGCTATCGAACAGGCCTTCATTGAGGCCGACCCGTCCGGAGCTAGCGTGTATAGCGCCAATGCTGCCGCCCTTGTCGCTTCGCTCGAACAGCTAAACGAAGAGTTCTCATCTGGTCTGTCGAATTGCACGCAGGATCACGTCGTCGTCTCGCACGAGGCGTATGGCCACATGGCCGAAAGGTACGGGTTCGAGCAGCTTGCGCTTGGAGGCCTTGCCGG
>JANQIZ010000194.1 GCA_028281895.1 Dehalococcoidia bacterium | reverse complement strand
GGCATGTTGATCTCCTGCGCGCCCGCCGCGTCCATCTCTTCCTGCATGATCCGCTTGATCTTCTTGACGGACCGCCAGCCGAGCGGCATGAAGGAGAAGATGCCGGCTGCCACCTGCTGGATGTAGCCGGCTCGAGCCAGTAGCTGGTGGCTGATGTTCTCTGCGTCGGCGGGAGCCTCTCGCAGCGTTTTTCCGAAGAGTTGAGATTGGCGCATGTGAAGGAGTGCTTGCTGGGATGTGCGGGATTTGAGTGACGTTCATCCCGAAGGGCTGATGGTAACGGGCGAGGCAACAAGGGTGCCACAGCGCTAGCTGTGCCGATCCTAGTCGTCGGCGCCTACAGGCTCTTTCGATCCCCAGCGAGTGTCCACATAGTCGTCCACCATGGCGATGAACTCCTCAGCGATGCTTTCGCCCTGCAGGAACGTCCGGCGCTCGCCATCGACGAACACAGGTGCTCGCGGAGCCTCTCCGCTGCCCGGCAGCGAGATACCGATGTTTGCGGCACGAGACTCGCCAGGGCCGTTCACGACGCATCCCATCACGGCCACCTTCAGCTCCTCCGAGCCGGGATAGCGGCTGTGCCACTCGGCCATCTTCTCGTCGAGGTATCCCTGGATGTCCTGGGCAAGCTCTCGGAACAGGGTTGAAGTGGTTCTGCCGCAGCCGGGGCACGCGGTTACGGCCGGACGGAACGAGCGCAGATCGAGAGCTTGCAGGATCTCCTGGCAGAGCCGGACCTCGCGCGCACGGTCGCCGCCGACCTCTGGAGTGAGGGAAGACCTGATCGTGTCGCCGATGCCTTCATAGAGCAGGACGGACAGGGCAGAGGTGGTTGCGACGATTCCCTTGGTGCCCATGCCAGCCTCTGTGAGACCTAGGTGCAGCGGGAACTTCATCAGCTTCGACAGCTCACGATACGCCTCGACCATCTGCGGCAGCCGCGAGACCTTGCACGAGACGATGATCTGGTTCTCTGGCAAGCCGAGGCTCACCGCTGCATCGGCGCTCGACACTGCGCTCTCGATCAGCGCCTCCCGCTCCACCTCGTCACCCGATTTGGGATCGGCAAGGCGAGAGTTTGCATCCATCCTGGCGACCAGCACCTCCGGGTCGAGGCTGCCGGCGTTGACACCGATCCGGACCGGCTTGCCAAGGTCGCGAGCGATCTCGATAAACGTGGTGAAGTTCTCGTCACGGCGCGAGCCGCGGCCAACGTTTCCGGGGTTGATACGGAACTTAGCGAGAGTCTTTGCGCAGTCCGGATTGTCCTGCAGCAGCCGGTGACCGATGAAGTGGAAGTCGCCGACGATCGGAACGTTACAGCCGAGGTCTTCGAGGCGTTGCTTGATCTCGGGAACGGCCTTGGCCGCAGCGTCGTTGTTGACCGTGATTCGCACCAGCTCGCTGCCCGCGTCGGCAAGCAACTTGACCTGCATAACGGTGCGGGCGATGTCAGCCGAGTCCGTATCGGTCATCGACTGGATGACGATAGGGTTTCCGCCACCGACCTTTACGCCGCCAACGTCGACAACGTGTGTCTGTTCCCTCGGAAGAACCATGGTTCGCATTCGACCTTCCGGTCAGCCGACGATCAAGAGTGAGTTCTCGTTGCTGGCATTAGCCGCCATCTGCCAGTTCAGATACGACGCCAGTGGCTACGAGTTTACCGATAGGCGGTTAATGCCGTCGAGAAGCAAGAGCGCCCAGGCGCTATCCGAGCTAGTTCAACTAAGAACAACTCCTGCGCCAGATCCAGGGATCGATCCCTAGAAGAAGCTCTCGCCGCGGAAGATTCGTCCAACGTCCTGTATCGAGATCACGGCGATGAATGCCAGTAGGACGATGAAGCCAGCAAGGTGCACAAGGCCTTCCCGTTCTGGAGAGATGCGTTTCCCACCGCGCAGAATCTCGATCAGCACAAAGAAGATTCGGCCCCCGTCGAGCGCCGGAATGGGCAGAATGTTGATGATCGCCAGCGAGAAGCTGATTATGGCTGCGAGGCTGGCCAGTGTTGTGACCTTGGCCGCGAACGATGCGTCGGCGACAGCGATCTCTCCGGTCAACTGGCCGATTCCCACCGGTCCTGTGAACGTTGGCGTTTCAGTGAACTGGGGGTTTTGGGAGCTGACCGCTATGCCGGCGATGGCGTTGCGGGTGAGGACGATCGAGTCCCACGCCTGCTGAGCTCCTTCAGGCCATGCTGCGAAGAACCCTTCCGATTGACGCTCGGTGCGGATGTTCTCGGTCGAGATCAAGACGCCAACTGCGCCTTCCTGGACGTGAGTGTTTACGCCGAGGTCGTTGTTGAGGCGGCGGGCTTCCGACACGGGGATATCGGATCTGTTGGGATCGTCTCGCCCATCAGGGACGATCTGCATGAGATCGCCCAGCTCAGCGCCGGAATCGAAGGCCAGCGCCTCTACCAGGGCGATCTGGGTCGTCTCGTTCGAAACCGTCTGGACCACGAGCAGGCTGTTTGAGACGCCGGCCAGCCGGTCGTACAGCCTCGCCTCGCCCACGCTCAACTGGCTCTCAGAGTCTTGGACATCAACGACCACGTTCTTCGCAGGCGGACGCCAGCGCGGAACCATCGTCAACTCTTCGATTTCACCGGTGTACTGATACGGCAGGCTTCCCGGGCGTGCGAATGGGTCCGGCAGTCCGCGCATCACCTCCCATGTCGACTCAGCGCCTAGCTTCAGCGTCACTGCGCTCTGCAGATCGCCGATGGTCTTGATCTCTCTGCCATCTACGCTGACGACGCGGTCGCCTGGCCTGACGCCTGCTTCAGATGCTGGTGATCCGGGGAAGACGCTGGTGATCGTGACATCGCCGATCTCGACGTTCTGCGGGATCAGCAGGATCAGCGGGAGCAGGATGAAGGGGATGACGGCGTTGACGAGCGCTCCTGCGGCCATGACGGCGATGCGGGGTCCGCGGCCCTTCGATGCGAGGCTGCCTTCTGCTGTCGGATCTTCCTCACCAAGCAGGCGAACGAAGCCGCCAATTGGCAGCCAGTTGAAGGACCAGAGCATGTCAGCAAGGACGATCCTGTCGCCTGAGATCTCTTTGACCTTGCCTACGAAGACCTGGCCGCCCGCATGCTCGTCCTCGTCGATGGTCATCTTCGGCCGGACAACGGTTGCCTCGACCTGGCCGGGCGTCGGCTCAACAGCGCGGATAGTGACAATGTCGCCAACGTTCGGCCTGTTGGCTTGCTCAGGAGTGACCTCGGCGAGGTCTGGAGAATCCTCATCCTCAACTGGCTCGTCTGCGCTATCGGCAAGTGCTGGAGCGAACCATGTTTCAGGGGTCAGTCGAATGACGGCATTGCCCGTCCACCAGCCTGCGGCGCGGGGCGGAAACCCGAAGCCGTACTCGAGGACCTTCACGCCGAAGAACTTGGCCGCAAAGTAGTGGCCGAATTCGTGCAGTATGACCAGCGGTCCCAGGACGAGGAGAAACGTCAGGACGCCAAAGAGAAATGTTTCCATCTATAGGATCAGACTGATGCGCCTGTTGCGTGCTTGGCGAGTGTGTAGTCGGTAGCCCAGGCGGCGGCCTGGACAGCATCTTCTATTGAATGATTCATAACGGGCTGGTGACTTGCCAGAGTGGAAGCCACCACATCCGGTATGTCTGTGAAACGGATTCGTCCATCGAGGAAGAGATAGACCGCAGCCTCATCAGCGCCCGCAAGCGCAGCGGGCCATGTGCCTCCCAGCTTCGCATGATCCAGCGCCAGATCGAAGCACGGGTAGAGCGACGAATCCATCTCCTCGAACGTTAGCGAGCCTGTCTTAACTGGATCAAACCTTGGCAGCTCATCGTTGTGCCGCCGGTCCGGGTAGAAGAGCGCCAGCTGTATCGGGTGCCGCATATCGGGCGGTCCCAGTTGCGCCTTAACCGAGCCATCGGCGAACTCAGCCATCGAATGGATGATGCTCTGCCTGTGAATAACTACGTCGATACGCTCGTAGGGGATGTCGAACATCCATCGAGTCTCGATCACCTCGAACGCCTTGTTCATCAGTGTTGCCGAGTCGATGGTGATCTTGGCGCCCATCGTCCACGTCGGGTGTTTCAGCGCCTCTGCCGGTGAGACATCGTGCAGTGATTCCCACTTGCGCCCGCGGAACGCTCCTCCGGAAGCCGTGATGATGAATCTCTCAGGAGGAGATTTTTCCCCTTCGATGCACTGCCACAGCGCAGACGGCTCACTGTCCACCGGGAGGATCTTCGCTCCGGTCTCGGCAGCGCGGCGCATGAGCACCTCGCCCGCCATGACGATGACCTCTTTGTTGGCGAGAGCGATGGTCTTGCCAGCATCAATGGCTGCCATGACAGGACTCATGCCCGCGCAACCAACCGTCGCAGCCATGACGATGTCGACTTCAGGCAGTGAGACGATCTCTTCGGCTGGCATCTGCCTTGCGCCGTTGTGATCGATGGTCTCGCTGGCCGATGAGATGTAGCCGGGCTTGAACTCGTCTATCTGCTGCTTGAGCAGTTCGATGTTGTTGCCCGCGCACAGGCCAACCACTTCGAGCGCATCGGGGAACGCGCGCACGACATCCAGTGTCTGCCTGCCGACGGATCCGGTGGAGCCGAGTATGACCAGGCGTCGTCGTTCCATCTAAATCTCCAGAAGCTGGGCCGCCCAGTATACGACCGCGAGATTCGGGGCAAGAGAGTCGATGCGGTCCAGTATGCCGCCATGGCCGGGGATGATGCTGCCTGAGTCTTTCACGTCTGCGAGCCTTTTGAGCCATGACTCGAAAAGGTCTCCGAGAACGCCGGAGACGGTTAGTGCCGCGCCAAGAATGGCCGCTTCTACTACAGCGATAGGAAGATCGAGGAGCGCACCAAGCGCGATTACGGCTCCGATTCCTGCTGCTGCGCCGCCGAACACGCCTTCCCAGGTCTTCTTAGGACTGATCTTCGGTGCCAGCCTGTGCCTGCCGATGGCGCGGCCGGTGAAGTATGCGCCTGTGTCGACTGCGAAGGTGCCGAGGATGGCGAGAAGCAGCCAGCGGCGTCCATCCGCCTCGGCGGCTAGCGGAGCTGCGTGAGCTAGAGCCGCGCCGTAGTAGAGAGCGGCCAGCCCAAGGACGATGGAGAGCTTGCGGAACGGACCTCTGGTCGCTGCTGAGCGTAGAAGTCCGGTCAGCCCGGCTGCGAGCCCGAGAGCGAAGAGAGGCAGCGCTGCCTCTTGCGCGTCTATCGCTGCGGCTGTGCCCCCTGCGGCGAGCGCGCCTGCAATGACTATTGGCCTCGGGTTGAGCCGGTGTTGCCAGCGCGCCATTCGCGCTATCTCGAACCCAGCGACCAGCGCTGCAGAGATCGCCAGAACCGAAACTCCCGGCACGCCGGCCAGGATCAGCAACAGAACGACCGGGATGCCCACTGCGGCGGATGCCAGCCGCGGTCCCAGTCCGGATCGATTCGTCTGGTTGGAGACCTCGATAGTTCCGTCCATGGAGATAGTGTCCGCCTGCCGGAGCGTTGTGGCGGAGTCAGCGTTGCTAGACCCGGCCGAAGCGGCGTTCGCGGCGAGTGTATTCCTCGAATGCCCTGTGGAGCTGATCGCCGTCGAAGTCCGGCCAGAAGACCTCCGATGAGTAGAACTCGGCGTATGACGATTGCCACAGGAGGAAGTTGCTGATCCTGAATTCGCCACCGGTCCTGATGATCAGGTCAGGGTCGGGCACTGACGACGTGAACAGGTATTTCGAGACCAGCTCTTCGCTGACCTGATCCGCTGCGACACCGTCTTCGATGATCCGCTGGATCGCCTGCACGAGATCGTAGCGGCCACCGTAGTCGAACGCGATTCCCAGCGTCATGCCAGTATTTCCGGCAGTCAGCTCAACTCCATCTGCGATCTGGTCCTGGAGCTCTCCTGGGAGTCGGTCCGTGCGGCCAACGTGCTTGATTCTTATGCCGTTGGCGTGCAGATCCTCCGTCTCGATGCGGATCACGGCGGCTGCTAACTCAAGTATTCCGGAGACCTCTTCGTTTGGCCTGTCCCAGTTTTCGGTGGAGAAGGCGAACAGTGTCAGATACTCGACGCCCATCTTTGAGGCGGCGGCGACAACACGGCGGAGGTTCTCATAGCCCGCGCGGTGGCCTTCGGAACGTGACAGGCCCTTGGAGGATGCCCACCTGCCATTGCCGTCCATGATGATGGCCACGTGCCGCGGAATTGCCACATCATCCGCCGCGGCTTCGACAGCGGTCGATTCGCCCGGCAGGGAAATCTTGCGGGAAGCGTTGTCGGCGGGGTTTCCCGCCTTGCCTGTGGCCGACGATGTCATCTCGTTGCGGTACCGGTGGATCGCCTGGATACAGCGACCCGGCTGGTCATGAAGCGTCCAGCGCAGTGTATTCGGAAAGATGCCGGGAGCGAACCCCCTTGACCATGGACTCTTGTCCTAGACCTGCATCACCTCTTCTTCTTTTGCTGCGCTCGACTCGTCGATTTCGGCGACTGCCTCGTCTGTGACCTTCTGAAGAGCATCCTGCCCGCGGCGGGAGTCGTCCTGACCGATATCGCCCTCTTTCTCCATCTCCTGGATGAACTCGCGTACGTCCTTGCGGACATTTCGGACTGCGATCTTGGCGTCTTCAGCCCTTGAGCGGACCAGCCTCACCATCTCCTTGCGGCGCTCCTCGGTCATAGGGGGAATCGTCAGGCGGATTCGGTCTCCGTCGATGTTCGGTGTCATCCCCAGGTCGGACTGCTGGATCGCCTTGGAGATCAGGTCCACGGCGTTCTGGTCCCACGGCTGGATGACGAGCATCCTCACGTCACCTGCTGAGATCTGGGCAAGGTCGCGCACCGGCATCTTCGTTCCGAAGTAGTCGACCTCGATGCTCTCTACGAGCGCCGGGTTGGCGCGTCCGGTCCTGACACCGGAGAGCTCTCTCCGCAGCGCAGAGATGGCACCGTTCATTCGGGTTTTGGCATCTTCCAGCGATTCCTGGACCATTGCGACCTCAACTTTCATCTGGCTCAGGCGTGCGCTGAGCTGGTGACCTCGATCAGCCGGGGGCTAGAACTGCCCGCGGCGAAACTGCTGCGGCAATACTAATCTACAGCCTACTTGGAGGACGTGATGAGGGTTCCGGCGTTCTTGCCTGTGAGGACTCTGGTCAGATTGCCCTCTTTGAACAGGTTGAAGATGGCGATCGTCGTTTCGTTATCCATGCAGAGGGAAAGAGCGGTGCTGTCGATGGCCTGGAGCCTGAGGCTGAGCGCCTCGTGATGCGTGATGTGATCGAACTTCCGGGCATCCGGGTTCTTGTTGGGGTCGGAATCGTAGACGCCGTCGATGTTGTTCTTGGCCATCAGGAGCGCGTCTGCGCCGATCTCCAGGCCGCGGAGGGCCGCCGCCGTGTCTGTCGACATGTACGGGTTGCCGGTGCCGCCGGCGAAGATGACGATACGGCCCTTCTCCATGTGCCGGATGGCCCTGCGGCGGATGTAGGGCTCGGCGATGACCGGCATGGAGATTGCAGACTGCGTGCGTACCTCTGCGCCCAGCTTCTCAAGAGCATCCTGCAGCGCGATGGCGTTCATGATGGTCGCCAGCATTCCGGCGTAGTCCGCTGTTGAGCGGTCCATGCCGGTCGCTTCATAGGTGGCGCCGTTCCAGATATTGCTGCCGCCGATGACGATGCCGATCTGGACGCCGGTCTTCCACGCGTCGTGCAACTCCGTGGCGACCTTCTCCAGAACAGTCGGGTCGATACCGAATTTCTGGTCGCCCGTGAGCGAGTTGCCGCTCAGCTTCAGCATGATCCGGGAGTAGGGTGAAGTTGGCAATCGGCGCTCCGGGTGCCTTGTTTACTACTGGCCGAGTTCGAAGCGGGAGAACCGGCCCACGATGATGTTTTCGCCTGTCTTGGCGCTCACCTGCTTGATGAGCTCGCCAATCTTGACGCCAGGCTCGCGGATGTAGTCCTGCTCCAGGAGCAGCTCTTCATCCGTTACATCGTCTGTGCCATCAGGTACGGACTCGCTATCAACGAACCGCGGCGACATGGCCGCCACCTGCATGGCGAGGTTCTTCGCAAGGTCCTTGAAGTCATCAGTGCGGGCTACGAAGTCGGTCTCGCAGTTGACTTCGACCATCGCGCCGATGCGGCCGCCGCTGTGGATGTAGGACTCGACGACGCCTTCCGATGCAGCGCGGCCTGCGCGCTTGGCGGCAGAGGCGAGGCCCTTTTCCCGCAGCAGCTCCTCGGCCTTTGACGAATCGCCGTCGCTGTCTTCGAGCGCCCGCTTGGCATCCATGATGCCCGCTCCGGTCTTGTCGCGGAGCTCGCGGATCATTGCAGTTGTAACTTCCGGTGTCATGTTCGGCAGGTTTCCAGTTGGGCTTAAGTTGATTTGCCTGGTCTTCCTCGGCTGTTTTGGGAAGAGAGTCTCTACTCTGACTTCTTATCTGAGTCTTCGTCTTTGCTCTCAGGCTTGTCTTCCGACTCGTCGGTTGCCTCTTCGGCCTTGGCTTCTGTTGCTTCCTCAGCCTTTGCCTCGTCTTCAGCCTTATCAGCAGACTTGGCTTTGGCCTTAGTCCTGGGCTTCTTCGCCGGCTTCTTAGCTTCAGAAGCAGCCTCTTCAGCCTTGGCTTCGGTCTCTCCCTCGGCCTTTGACTCGTCCTCAGGCTTTTCTTCGGCCTTAGGGGCCTTGGCTCTGGGCTTCTTCGCCGGCTTCTTAGCCTCGGGAGCAGCCTCTTCAGCCTTGGCTTCGGTTGATTTCTCAGCCTTTGGCTCGTCTTCAGATTTCTCGTCAGCCTTAGCCTCGGCCTTCTTTGCTGGTTTCTCAGCTTCGGCTTTTGGCTCTTCCTCAACCTTGGCTTCGGTCGTTTCCTCGGCCTTTGACTCGTCTTCAGCCTTCTCGTC
>JANQIZ010000156.1 GCA_028281895.1 Dehalococcoidia bacterium | reverse complement strand
AAGAGATGTCCGTGCGGTGGACAAAACTGACTATCCACTACCTGTGGTGCGCGTGTCAAGGCACAGCCACAAGATGTTGGGCATTTTCACGTTTGTGTTAAGTAACAATTATACCCCGGAAACGTGTCTGGCGGGCGGCTTCGTGAGCGCTTTCACGCACAGTTTGAAGCGTTTCGATCCGCAGTTCAGGTTGGCTACTTCCCGGCGGGCTGGGGTAGGTTACGAATCGAGCCGATTTCAGGCGTTTTCAAAGGCTCGAATCGGGCCACTTTTCGGGCTTTTCGCCAGACAGGCCAACCACAAGATGTAGTGGTCGCGCGTGAAGCGCTTTGAGGCTGGCAGGCTTCGTCATTCCGGACTTGCACTGAGCGAAGCCGAACGGGTCGATTCAGAACGGCAGGCCAATACTCCCTCCCATCTTGGGAGGGAGCTAGAGGGAGGGTTATTCGTCTTGAGAAATCAAGCTGCCCATGTGAGCCAAAACGACCCTCACCCCAACCCTCTCCCGATCCGGGAGAGGGGGACGAAGCCGCATCACTCGTCCAGCCAAGGGAATCCGTCTGGATTATCACGTGCGAGCTTTCGAATCCTCTGCACATCGTGACCCCGCACTAAGTCGAGGAACGGAAAGTCGGGCGGTTCCACAGAGAGCCTGGCAAGCGGCCTGACCGGTTCGAAGCTGCGCCACTGCGCAGACTGAATCTCAACGCCCATAGTTCGCGATTGCCTGGGAGCCTGCTGCTCGAATGTGCTGCGTGGCAGGATGTATATCGTCCCCGATCGCCACGGTCTGTGCGGCAATGCGTCTTCATTCACCGAGAAGAAGTAGTACGGAAGCACTTCTCCGTCTACATCTGCATCTGGCACCAGCAAGCAGCTGTTCAGAAGCGATCTGACGTACTGCTGGCGGTCCATTGTTGCGAAGTAGAGCGACCAGATGGGATCCGACGACGCGTACACGGCACGCTGGTTGCCGAACTCGTCAGTGTCATCGGACTGCCTGGGCTCGAACTCCGCTATGGCGGGATCACCAGTCCCGTGAAACACCACTTCCATGCGCTGCGCCACGTACACGAGAAACTGCCATTTGGGAGCCTGAGATGAGTAGTCGATCAGCTCTCCCATGCCGGCCTCGACGTGACTCGCAATCAGCTCGTCGAACTCTCGTCGCTCCTCGGGCCCTGTGTCCAGCGTCGGGCGCGGCATCAAGTACGCCGGAATTTTCAATTCGCACTCGTCCAGTTCGAGATCATGATTTTTCGAATCAAACATGCCGCCTACCACAGCGTCATAGACGCCCTGAACAGCTCTCTCAGCGCATCGGCGTCTACCGGCCTTGGCGATATCTTCGTCACTCGATGCTGCGGCAGCGTGCCCTGCACCAGCGCGTCAACATCGTCCTCGCCGTAGCCAATCGCCGACAGTCCATTCGGCATGCCAGTCGCCCGCATGAGGCCGATGACCCGCTCGGCAAGCAGGTCGCCAGCGTCCGACGGGTCAACATCTCGCACATCCGCGCCCATCGCCTCCGACATGCGCAGGTGTCGATGAGGGCTGGCGCTCCCCGTCCATCTGAAAACTGCCGGAGCGTTCAGCACCACCGACATCCCGTGCGGCACCAGCGGCTCGTCCTGCGGGTAACCGTCCGGGCAGAACTCCTTCACGCGCCCGGACACCGGATACGACATGCCGTGGCACAGATGAACGCCGGCGTTTCCGAACCCGACCCCAGCGAACGTCGCCGCCAGCAGCATCTGCGTCCGCGCCTCTTCGTCTGAGGGATCAGTGACCGCACGCACCATGTTCTGCGCAACCATCTCAACGGCTCGCAGCGACCACACATCGCTGATCGGATTGGAGCCCTGGTACGAGGGCCGCATCTCTGGCGATTCGGCTGCTTCTCGATCAGCGAACGGCAGCGCTGTATAGCTCTCGAGGCCGTGGCACAGCACATCGAACCCGCTGCAAGCTGCGACCATCGAAGGCAGACTGCGGGTGTTCTCGGGGTCGACTATCCCGACGACAGGCCGAAGCGCACGGTGCGCGATGCCGGTCTTCGCGCCCATCTCCACCAGGTCGAATATCGCAACGCCCGTCGTCTCGCTCCCGGTCCCGGCAGTGGTAGGCACAGCGATCAGCGGCTTCAGCGGTCCCGGCACAGGCTCGCCTCTGCCTATGGGTGCGTTGACATAAGCGAGGAGATCAGCGGGGTAAGTGGCATAGAGATTCGCTGCCTTGGCGGTGTCGATGCTTGAGCCGCCGCCGACCGCCACGTAGCCGTCGAAATCGCCGTCTCTGGCGAAGTCGATCGCGGCCTGGAACGATGCGTCAGTAGGCTCTGTGCGCGATCCATCGAAGACAACCGCATCGATCCCTTCGCTCTTGAGGGAAGCGACCGCGTTGGCTACTGGCTCCAGCTTCGACAGCCTGGGGTCCGTGACCACCATCACCCTGCTGCAGCCGAAGCGTTTCGCCTCGAAGCCGGTCTCGTGGGTCATGCCGGGTCCGAACTTGATGGACGATGCATCCATCGTGAAGCCGGTCTCGAGTGTTGTCATGTGGCGCTCCGTGATTAAGGAATCGGAGACCACATTCTGCCATCAGGCGTGCTCACATGCTCATCACGCCTGGCCTGCTGAGTTGGCACTGGATACGCATAGACTGGCCGACCTCCGCGTCGGACAACAGATCATGAACAAGCAAGGGACAAACTACCGGTTTGAAAAGCGATACACAGAAATACGGCAAAGCGGCTCAGGCTCTGCACTGGAGCACCACTGTGCTGGTACTCCTCATGATTCCGCTCGGCATCGTGATGACTCGCCTGTCTGATTCGACCGACCCGACCGCGCTCTATCGCTTGCACGTGGCGCTGGGGCTCATCGTTCTTCTGCTGACACTGGTGCGGGTGATCTGGCGATTTGTCGACACACCTCCAGTTCCGCTGACTATGCCACCGTGGAGGCAGCTGGTGTTCAAGACTGTGAACGCCGGGCTCTATCTTGGCCTGATCCTGATAGTGCTGACAGGGCTCACGATGCTCATCGGATCGGGCATGGTTCCGGTGCCGTCTGAGGTGGTTCCGAACGAGATCGAGGACATTCCGCCACGTGTTGCCCATCGGGTGCTGGCATGGGTCTTCATAGTCATCGTGCTCAGCCACCTGGCTGGAGTGATTTCCTACCAGCTAAAGAAGGGCGACACGCTGGGCCGGATGCTGCCTGGTCGTGGCCAGCCCGGACGTAGCTAGACGCTCTTTTCCTCGACAGCGTTTCTCCCTCCCTCATAGGGAGGGAGTCAGAGGGTGGGTCAGTTCGTCATGCTGAGCTTGATTCAGCATCTCCGTCCACTTTGTCATCCCGACCGCAGCGGAGGGATCTGACCGTACTTCCACGCTCACCGAGAGATTCCGGATCAAGTCCGGAATGACGAGTCCACGATCATTTGTCATCCCGACCGCAGTGGAGGGATCTGACCGTACATGCGCGGTCACCGAGAGATTCTGAATCAAGTTCAGAATGACAGGTCCATCCTTCCTCCCATATTGGGAGGGAGTTAGAGGGAGGGTTATTCGTCTTAGCGGTGACTTAACCACTCAAGCCGAAACGACCCTCACCCCAACCCTCTCCCAATCTGGGAGAGGGAATAACTGCAGCACTTGTCACAATGCATGCAAGGTCAGATCCCTCCGCTGCGGTCGGGATGACAAGGCGCGAGCGCACTTCTCCCTCCCTGGTCAGGGAGGGAGTCAGAGGGTGGGTCGAGGGAGCTGTTTCTACTCTGCGGCGGCCGGCTCTGGACTGCGCGACTCTGCGCCAGACTCGCCACTCTCAGCAGAATCGGTTGCAGGCGCAGGCTTCCTGAGCGCAGGCGGCTTTGGCCTCGCAGCCGGAACCAGCGATCCGTTGGCCGAACCATTCGACGCAGTGCCGCCAACCTTGCGCCTTGAAGGCGTCCGGCGAATGTTCGTGCGTGCGGCCGGCTTCTCGTCAGCAGAAGCCTCTTCAGCCTCTGCCGAAGCAGCCACCGGACTCACCTGATCTTCGGCCTGGTCCTTGGTGGCAGTCTTGCTCCGCGACCTCGAACCTGCAGCGCTCCTGCTGGTGCTGCGAGTTGTAGTCCGACGAGTCGTTCGCCTGGCAGCCGGTTTCGAAGCAGCCGTCGTCGCTGCCTTGTCCTCACCGTTCGGCGAAGCAGCCTCATCGCTCACCTCGGGCTTTCTCATCGCCGCCGAGCGAGCACGCTGCTGCGCACGCGTCATCCACAGACCGGTGAAGTAGGTCTTAGTCATCTTCAGATGCAGGTCAGCCACGCGTGCGGCCTCTGCTGAGATGTTCGCCTCGAACGCAGCCACCTCAACATGCTTGCCAACATTCTTCGCAGCCTGCAGCGCCGGGTAGAAATCGGCATCTCCAGACACGATGATCGCAGTGTCATAGTGGTCCTGGTAAGCATGCGTCACGAGGTCGACCGCGAGCATGACGTCGACGCCCTTCTCCACCATTGTGGAGCCGCGCTGCTTCCAGATACCGAGCTTAACTTCGAGGTGGGGAGTGTCGTACAGAGAAGACAGGAACTTGTCCTGGTCTGAGGCGTTGGAGCGGTCTTCGAACGCCTCTTGCCGGATGTTGTAGTAGTAGACCCGGCGAAGGTCGCGGCCATTGGCCAGCTTGTTTGCGAACTTGTCGAACTGCAGATCGTGACGGCCGCAGGTCTGGCCAAGAACGTGGTAGAGATTGGACCCGTCGATAAAGACCATGACGCGTTCGTCCGACCGGGACGAAGGCTTGGTCGTCGCCTTGGGCATTAATGCCTCCAGATATTCGGTTGTGCTGGACGCACTCCCTGGGCGCGGCGTGGAGTGAATTCCGGGCCGCCAGTTACATAGGCGGGGTGCGTCTCGACATTCCGGATGATTGTCATCGGGTAGATACGGCGCAACTGTGCGCCACTACCTCCATCTTACTCCTATCCAACTGACGGTGATGTGGGGCGCGCCTCCATGTTCTGCAGAAAATTCGAATGGGGCGGGCATTCTCTCCGCTTTGTAGGGTGACCGTTGCAGGAAGAAGCCGGACAGGCGGCTCACCCTGACTTGTCATCGCAACCGCCGCTTTCTTGTCATCCCAACTATCCGTCTTGTCATCCCGAACGAACGTGAGGGATCTGACCGTACTTCTACAGTCACCGAGAGATTCTGAATCAACCCGTTCGGCTTCGCTCAGGACAGGGACAGAGTGACAGATCATCCGCCCTCCCATCTTGGGAGGGAGTTAGAGGGAGGGTTATTCGTCTTGAGAGGTCAACTTCCACCCAAGCCTGAACGACCCTCACCCCAGCCCTCTCCCGATCCGGGAGAGGGGGTAAGAACTTGCAGCACTTGTCACAATGCGAACGGTCAGATCCCTCCGCTGCGGTCGGGATGACAAAAAGTGCGAGACAACGAAAAGCGGCAGTGGATGCGAGCACACTTCTCCCTCCCTAGGCCGGGTGCCCGCTTGCGGGCGCGGGAGTCAGAGGGTGGGTTTGGTTCGTCATGCTGAACTTGATTCAGCATCTCCCTATGACTCGTCTCAGGAGATTCCGGATCAAGTCCGGAATGACGAATCGAAACGGCCCTCCTCTACCCCTCCAGCGTTGCGACTCTGTGCGATGCGATCCACTCTTCGTCCAGGTCGAAGCCCAGGCCCGGGCGCATCGGCGCTTCCAGCACGCCCCTCTCGTTCAGCTTGATCTCTTCCTGGACGCCCCACTGGTGAGCGGCAAGCGGCAGCCAGTACTCGAAGTAGTCGCAGTTCGTGATCGACATGATGACGTGGAGGTTCGCGGCATTCAGGAGGCTGTTGCCCGCAAGGCCAATCTCACAGTTCATACCGAACCCTTCCAGCAAACCGCAGAGCTTCTTCAGACCTGTGATTCCGAGCTTCCTCGCCGTCCCGCGAACGATCCTCGGATAGCCGAGCTTCACATAGTGAGCAGCCTCTCGAAACAGGAACGCAGCCGTGTCACTCATCGCAAGCGGCGTGTCCAGCCTTCCCGACAGCTCCCGGATCGCCTCGAAATCGTTCCACAGCACCGGGTCTTCGAACCAGTAGAAGTCGTTGGCATCCAGCGCCCTGCCGATCTCGAGCGCCTTTCGCAGGTCATAGCCGTTGTTCGGATCGAGCATCAGCGTCATCTCAGGTCCAACGGCCTCACGCACCTTTCCAACCATTTCGACAACACCCTTCGTTGCCATTGCTCCCGGATGGATCTTGTACGCGGAAAACCCCTGCGATTGAAGCTCCAGCCCTTCACTAACGAAGCCCGCGGCATCGCTGTGCCGGGGCGGATATGTGGCATAGACCGGAGCCTCGGTGCGCGCAGTGCCGAGCAGTCTGTGGATCGGCTGGCCCGCCGCCTTGCCCGCGATGTCCCAGAGAGCGGCGTCGATGCATGACCATGCAGCGTGAACCGGCGCGCCGTGCCCTCCTATCGACTCAAGCTCCGACCAAAGGCGCTCACGGTCACCGATATCCATGCCGATCACGCGCGGAGCAAGGTCCTGCGTGATGCGGTTAAACAGCGCGTCCGCATCGCCTGCGCGATCGCCAACGGTGCAGTGCCCTTCCACACCCTCGTCTGTCTGAATCCTCAGCACGCCATTGCGCACGGTTCCGCCGATCCCGCCGCGGTGGTCGTGGATGCGCACGTCCGGCACCTGCCGCTCGACGACATCGATCGAGATTCCGGTCACCTTCATTGAGTCATGTCCTTGTTGCTCACTGCCGTAGCGGAGCTGATGATCTGGAAAGGGCGATATGCGATCCGCCAGGATGTTCTCCAGTGCAGATCGCGACTGCCAGGAGGCGTGAGGTTACACGTGCCCGAGCGAGTGACGGCAGATACTGCCCGGATTGTCTCTGCTGCAGCGCCCTGCTTGACACCTCATAGGGACTCGGCCAATCTGGCTTCTCCGGCCGCACGCCCTAGATCTTCCGCAAACTTTCGAGCGCGGCCGCAGGAACTCTCCAGATGTCTCCATTCGACAACTCCGACAAGCTGCCACCAGAGCTGGCCAGCGAAATCCAGGGCATCATCGACTCCGAGCCTGCCTTGAAGCAGGTGCCCGGCGTGGTGATCGGTATCGTTCGAGAAGGCGAACTGGCAGGAGTCTTCTCACACGGAATGGCCGCCCTGCAGTCAGGCGAATCTCCAGGCGAAAGCTCCATCGCCAGGGTCGCTTCTGTCACCAAGACCTTCACGGCGACGGCGATCATGCAGCTGCGCGATGCCTCGCTTCTTGAGCTGGACGATCCGCTGCTGATCCACATCCCGGAATTCACAGTCGCAGAGGCGAAGGCGGCCCCGCTTGAAGGGGTGACCATCCGGCGGCTTCTGACCCACCATTCCGGGCTTAGCACTGAGCATCCTGCCGTGGACTGGGACGCTGCCGACTTTCCACAGCTTGAGCACGTGATGGACACCCTTGAAAAGATCCAGGTGGTGATCCCGCAGGATTCGCAGTGGAAGTACTCGAACCTGGCTTACTGCCTGCTTGGCGAGGTGATCGCCCGGCTTTCAGGGAGGCCGTATATCGACTACGTGCAGGAAGAGATCATCGCTCCTCTGGGTCTGGAGAACACGGCGTTCGATCTTTCGCCAGAGCAGGAAGCCCTCAAGATGGCCGGCTACAGTCCGCCGAAGCCGGGTGAGTCGGCTGTCCGCCCTGCGCCCTACGGACACCTGAACGGCTTCTCCTCCGCAGGCCAGCTCCAGACCAATGTCGAAGACCTTGCGAAATTGATCTCATTCCAGCTGGGTTCCGGACCTGATTCGATTCTCTCGCTATCGTCTCGCGCAGAGATGCGCAGGCCGGTCTACATCGCTGATGACTGGTCGAGCGGTCAGGGTCTTGGCTGGCGGGCGGTTCGCAAGGGTGAGAGGGTTTTCTGGAACCACGGTGGCGCGGTTCACGGTTTCTCAACATCGGTGATCTTCAACGTGCCGACCCGGACAGGCGTGATCATGCTGGCCAATATGTGGCCAACTCCGCTACCAGCTGATTTTGCGTTAAGCATTGCCGTTAAGAATGCAGGCAGCGAACTGCCAAAACAGGCGCCTGCGCCAAGCTTGTCAGGGGCACTTGGTGACGCCCTGAAGCCCGGTGAGTACGACGGCGACTACTGGGCTGAGCCGGGCCTTTCCGTTTCCATCGTAGGCACTGAATCCGGCATCGCATTACCGCCCCCGTCCGGCGTCCAATCAGGCCTGCACAACCCGGCGAGTCTTGGTGCGGGAGAAGAGGACGACACGTTCATCGTGCTCTCGGGCCGCGGGGCTGGAGAGACCGCTGTCTTTGAGCGTGATGATGCGGGCGTGGTCACCGGATTCAAGCTGGGTGGCTTCAGGTACCGAAAGACCGGCTGATCTCTCAGCACGCGCCATTCCAGTTATCGGCTCAGCCAGCAGCCAGCTCGATCTGAGCGTGGCTGCGGCTGTGATACTCAGCTAGCCAGCGTTCGCATCCGTGAGACCTGAGTAGGCCTCCCTGGAAGGCACCGTCTCGATAGTCGGCGTGATCCAGACCGTCGGCGTCCCATCGTCGTCCAGGATGATCGTCTCAGTAGCCGTGGGAGCGGGAGCCACTGGTGTTTCGGTCGGTACCGCTGTGCTGGTTGCCGTAGGAGGAACCGGTGTGCTCGTGGGAGTCGGGAATACCGGGCTTGACGGTACCACCTGAGGAGTCGGTGTCGGCTCAGGTGCCCCATCGAGCGTGGTCACAGGCGGAGAGCTCGGAGTCGCCGTCGGTGAAGGCTCAGGTTCGGGCTCAGGCGTCGCCGTGGGCTCCTCTGGCGGAGCGGCAGTCGGCTCGGTCGTCGGCTCCGTGGTTGGCTCAGCTTCAGGCTCAGCCTGGGTGGTCGGGCTTGGGGCCGGCGTTACCGGAGTAGATTCAGGCGCTGGCGTTTCAGTAGGAGCAGTCGTCGGTTCCGGCGCACTAGCGGTTGGAGTTGGCTCTGGCGCGTTAGCGGTCGGAG
>JANQIZ010000138.1 GCA_028281895.1 Dehalococcoidia bacterium | reverse complement strand
ATCGAAGAAGCCGGCAAGCCCTGCGAAGTCCGAGTTCATCAGGTTCTGGCTGTCTGGATGGATCTCTCCGATGCCACGAGCACCTGCATCATGGCATCTTTCGATCTCTCGAATAGCGTCGGTGCCCCAGAGCGGATTCACGCTGCAGAGCGGTATCAATCGTCCATCGCTGGACGCTGCCGACTCAAGCAGATAATCGTTCGATATTCGTGCAACCTCGGGACTGGTCCATCCGTATCCTGCAATGACGGAGTGAGTGACTCCGGCGCTGTCCATCTGATCGAGGAGTTCGACGGCAGAGGCGATCCGGGCGCGCTCTGACGCAAACAGTTGCCGGAACGTGGCGTCTGACTCCAGGAAATGCCCTTTATCGAGACGAAAATCGTCCGGAAGCAAGTGAGTATGGCTGTCGACTATCAATGACTGCGCGAAATCGTGGCCGTATCGGTCCTGTTAAGTGGGGTTTACCCGGTCAATTGTCGCATCTTGCGTCGCTATACTCGAACTGATCTCGCACACAGAACATTCAGCATCAATAAGAAGCAGATTCTCAATGACAAGCCAGCAGATCCGTGAATCGGAAGTTGTCCTGACGCAGCCGGATATCCCTCACGCGGAGCCGAAGCTCGGCAAGGTCGCTGTGCTCTACACAACGCCAGAGACCGTCGTCGAGGACTACGCCCGCTTGCTGGACCTTGCGGATATCAATTCGGCGCTGCTGCCAGACAGACCGAACATGCTGAAGGTGAACATCTCCTGGCAGCACTACTACCCGGCGTGTTCATCGGCGCCGTGGCAGATCGAAGGTGTTGCGAAGAAGATGCAGGCAGATGGCTTCACTGACATCACTGCCGCGCACAATGGGACGGTTGTCGTTGACCCCATCGAGGGCAGGGACAAGAACAAGCAGGGTGTCGTAGAGGATGCCCTGGGGTTGAAGCACACGGTGCTCGATATGCCACCAGTCAAGTGGGTTCGATACCAGCCCACAGCCAAGATGGTTGCCCTTGACGACATCTACAAAGATGGGCTTTTCGTGCCAGAGCCGTTGATTGGTACGAACATCGTTCACCTCCCAACGGTTAAGACTCACGTTTTCACGACTATGACTGGCGCGATGAAGAACGCGTTCGGTGGCCTGCTGCATCGGTATCGTCACTGGACTCATGCGAAGATTCACGAAACGCTTGTCGATCTTCTGCAGATTCAGAAAGAGATTCACACGGGTCTTTTTGCCGTGATGGACGGAACCTTCGCCGGTGATGGGCCTGGCCCGCGTGCGATGCGGATTCACCAGAAGAACATCATCCTGGCGAGTGCTGATCAGGTTGCGATTGATGCCGTAGCTGCACGCCTCATGGGATTTGACCCTATGAAGCTGACGAAGATCAGGCTGGCACATGAGATGGGCCTTGGTATCGGAGATCCCCGTCAGATCGAGTTTGTCGGCGATGATGTGGCGGACGTCAACTGGAACTTCGCTTCGAGTGAGAACACCTTTGCTTCACGAGGGCAGAAGATGATCTACTGGGGGCCGCTGAAGCCGCTGGAAGGCCTGTTGCTTCGGTCTCCACTCGTTCCGTGGGCTATCTGGGCATCCAACGCCTACCACAACGACTTCTGGCTCAGGTTCATTGGCAGGAAGCGCGTTCGTGAGGCGATGAAAACGCCCTGGGGCAAGCTCTTCCAGCAGTATTAGCCGCCATTCGTGGCTTGGATCAGCAGGAATCGTCTCCTATAGAGCGATGTCCGCTTATGGTTGGCGGAACTTACGAATATGCCCTGCGGATTTCGAATCCTACTAAAGGGCGACAAGTAAGTACGGCATCGTCGGTTTGCGAGATGTATCATTGATCTATTGGTCCGAGTCTGCCATTCGTCGTGTTCTTTCCCCGGACAGTGTTCTGGTATCGAGACTGCTCGCGTGTGCAACCGGAATAGCTTTCTGTTCGAGGAGAACAAGTTGAATATTTTCGTAGGGAATCTGTCGTTCAATACGACTACCGAAGGCCTGGAAACGGCCTTCTCACAGTTTGGTTCCGTCGAGTCTGCCCAGGTGATCATGGATCGTCAGACCGGTCGCTCACGCGGATTCGGGTTTGTCGAGATGCCTGACAGCGGAGAGGCCCAGGCGGCCATATCCGCGATGAATGGCGCCGACCTTGACGGTCGACCTCTCACGGTCAACGAGGCACGGCCTCGCGCTCCGAGGAACGACCGCCGCTGGTAGGTTTCGTTCTGAGTACTGACTGAAGCAAATGCGGCTCCCGCTTAAACTCGGGAGCCGCATTCGCGTTCTCTGGCCTATTACTCGACAAAGCACTCAAGAGGTTCTGATCTGGATACAGGCCTGCTCCAATCCTATGTGCACAAATCGGTGCCGCTTCGCCGCAAAGGCATCGATCTCCAGTTTGCCACCTCCCAGGCGCTGTTCAGCTCAGCGTCGATAGATGTTGGCTCCAACAGGCTGCTTCGAGCCATTGAGGCAAATGCCAACCGCACGTTTGATTCCGCTCTCGATGTTGGCTGCGGGTACGGCGTGCTGGGTATCACACTGGCGCACCTGGGATTGGCTCAGACCGTTGAGCTGATTGACCGAGATGCGTTGGCGATTGAATTCTCAATGGAGAACACTAGAGCCAATAGGATAGACAGAGTCACGGCACGCGGCGCGCTGGACCTTTCGGATGCAGGTAATGACGACTATGACATTGTCGTGTCGAATCTTCCCGGAAAATCTCCATTGCCTGTTCTTCGCCAGATTGTCTACAGATCTGTTGATCACCTGCAGCCTGATGGACAGTTCTGGGGGGTTGTGGTCAATCCGCTCCGGGCACAGATTGAAGCCATCCTCGACGGACTTCAGACAGAGGTGATTTCCACCGAGTCCGGTCCTCGCCACACGGTGTTTGGACTGCGAATAGACGAGACGACATCTGCAGACCAGGGCGCTGCTGACGATCTCGCTCCCTACTATCGTGATGAGATTCAGTTCGTTTCCGCTAACGAGAGATTCGAGCTGCGCACAGTTCACGGCGTGGGTGAATTCGATGGGCTTGCCTATTCGACCCAGCTGCTGCTTGAGCACCTGGCAGGACACAGAAACCGTCGGTTTGACCGCGGGGTCGTGATCAACCCGGGCCAGGGCTACTTGCCGATAGCGCTGATGGCCAATGGGATTGTCGAACAGCTAGAGCTTGCCGGCCGGGATCTGCTTGCACTAAGGATTTCTCTGGCCAACCTGAAGTCGAACTTCGGGACCGGTGCGTCTGCATCGATCTCGCATCGCGTCGAATGGCTTCGGCCCAACCCGGACGAATCCAATGAACGCTTACTAGCTGTGGTGACGCTGCGGCCGGACGAGCCACAGAAGGCGCTGGATCTGTCAGCGTTGGGCGCGATCGATAGTCTCGGTGGCGGATCGGTACTTGCGATAGCAGGCGAATCCACACCGGTCACGAGATTGCAGAGGCAGATCGAACTGCGCACAGACATCCGCGTGCTTGGCCGCGACAGACACCGCGGGTACAGCGTCATTTCGCTGGAGAAACAGTCTTAGTTTCGGGCACACCTGCGGTCATCAGGCTCCGGGGTTGCCTCCGTTGCCGTTCCCTGGAGGACCGAACTCGTTGTTGGCATAGACTCCCAGGTCACGTCCCTGGTGGACATGCACCACGAAGTCATCCCTCTCAACGCCCACCGCATCGATGATGTCCTCATCCACAATGGTGAC
>JANQIZ010000104.1 GCA_028281895.1 Dehalococcoidia bacterium | reverse complement strand
AACGAGCCCGGTCTCGGCATCAAGATCGACGAGGCCAAGCTCAAGGCGCTTCAGGACAACCCGCCCGAACGCAAGCCGGGATTCCCATTCCCGCGTCGTGAAGGCGCAGGGCTGTGGATCAAGGAGATCGAACCTGGCGAAGTCTCCTGGAAGTAGCGCTTGCCTCGACCATCGCTGTTCCTTTGACAGGTCAAGCAACTGGCCAGCATCCCGCGGCTTCGTTCAGGATTTGATCTCCAACTAGCACCAGACAGGCGGCAAACATGAGCAGACTTGAAGACAAGGTGTGCCTTATCACAGGCGGCGGCCGGGGACTTGGCAAAGCGATGGCCATCGCGTTCGCCGAGGCCGGAGCCAGAGCTATCGCCATCACCTACACCTCTCGTCCAGACTATGCCGAAGAGACCGCAAAGCTGATCGAAGCGGCCGGAGCAAAAGCATATACGCATAGCGTTGAAGTCACAGACAGAGCGTCGATCAAGTCGTGGACCGATGCCATCGTCGAGGCTGAAGGTCGCATCGATGTGCTGGTGAACAATGCAGGAATCAACCGCCAGGGTCCGATCGACACGGTCACGGAATCCGACTGGGACGAGATCATGGCGGTCAACCTCAAGGGACCGTTCCTCGTCTCCCAGGAAGTTCTACCTCATATGGTCACCAATGGAAGCGGCCGCATCATCAACATCTCGTCTGTCAGCGGCCTGTACGGAGGCCCGACAACCGCCCACTACGCAGCATCCAAGGCAGGGCTCATATCGCTGACACAGGTGCTCGCGCGCTGGGGAGCAGAACACAACATCCTCGTCAACGCCATCGCGCCCGGCATCATCGAGACTGACCTCACTCGAGAAGAGCTTCGCTCTGGTGGCGGCGCTACCGTTGTGGGCCTGACGCTGCTGAAACGTCCTGGGCAGGTGGAAGACGTATCCAGCCTGGCCGTCATGCTGGCATCCGATGAGCAGAGCTACATGACCGGGCAGACGATATCGCCGAACGGCGGAAGCTACTTCACTGCCTGAACGCAAAACCGCCCGGCCTGAAAGCCGGGCGGTCCGTTCGATCGGTTAGGTCAAGCCGTAGGGACTACTTAGTGCCCTCTTCCACCTTCCATGAGAACTCGACAGGGCCGGCTACGGTGCCATCTGCGCTATCTGCCTCGATGTAGACCATCCTGATCTCTTCGTAGTTAAGAGCAAATGTCTCTGTCGGCCTCTCGTCTCCTGAAGTGGCGCCATTGATCCGGTAGCTGCTTATGATCACGTCCTTGAGTACCCATTGCAGGTAGGGCTCTGACTGAGGAGCTCTGGGATTCGTCACGTCAAGCTCAAGCGTCGGAATCACCTGGCCTGTTACGGCAGCTTCCTGCAGCTTGGGACTGGACTTGTCGAGCTCTTTGACCACAACGATATCGCCCAGTGTGGCGGATGCTCGGTGTCGGGTTGCGCCTGTGGCCCCGCCCAAAGGAGAGATGCCGTAGCTGAAGGACAGGATGTCGATCCAATCCTTGTGACGCGAGTCCTTGGCCTCGCCTGGTATGCCTTCAAACTTGATGTATCCGGCAGCAGCAGGTGCGGAGGCAGGCGCAGCAGAGGCCTGCTCTGGTCCATCGCTGGAACGGAGAACAACGAACATCGCAACAGCTATAGCAGCGACAGCCACAACAGCCATGAAGTAGGTGCTTCGGCTCTCAATCGGTCTCAGGTTCTTCATCTCGGTCTCCTGGTCTTCAGGCTTAGTGATCTGGTATTCGTTGACTGATTGTCTGGCTAGATCGAACATCCAAGGTGGTCGAGCAGCAGATGCGGATCGATCCTGTGTTCAAAGAACGGTGAAACGGTCAGATGTCCAATCACCGATCCCTCGCTCACAATCTCCGGCGGCGCTGTCGCGTCCGGATTGAACGGGCTATGTGCCCCAAACGCACCGCCATATACGGAATCCGGGTTCAAGATGCTGGTACTGCCTAGCGATGAGCCGCCAATCGAGACGTTGTCGCACACCGACTCAAGCGACTCGCTGGCAGGGCGAAGCTCACCCAGCACAACTCCGTCGAGCCCAACCAGCATCGCCCCTTCAACGCTGGCAATGTCATTGAGGAATATCTTCCCCGCAACCTCTCCAGTAGCTGGCTCCGAAGAGCGATCCACAACCGTCGGAACCACTGTCGCTTGTGACCGCTGAGCAGTCGGAGTAGCGACAACCCTGTCACCCGGCAGTGGAGCGGGAGTCGCCGTCGGCTCTGGCGTGCGCGAAGGAACTGTTGGCGACGCCTCAGGCAAGACTGTCGGTTCAGGTGCCGGTGTTGAAGAGGGAGCAGACGTTGCGTCCCCGGCCTCTTCACACGCGCTAAGAATCGCTATCGCGGCACACGCAATAACGAACATCAGGAAACGCTGCTTGGAAAGGAATGCCATTGCTTCTGAAAGGACTTCGAATGATTGAGCCCGCCGTGTGGCTCATGTCGACTGTAGCCCTTCAGTCATCTGCAACGCCTAGGGGTGCTCACACATTGTTTGGCCAACACCAGTACTGAATCTGCCGG
>JANQIZ010000103.1 GCA_028281895.1 Dehalococcoidia bacterium | reverse complement strand
CTGGAACGACAGGCTACCGCCAGAATCGCCAATTCGCCACCTTGCTTTATCTAGCCCGGCGGCGAATGACCACTCTCCGAGACGGCTCGCGGCCTGTGCTTGATGATCCAAGGTTGTTCCGCGCTGCGAGGCCGTGCTGCAGCCTTCGGACATACGACGAGCGTGGCGAAAGCTCGATCTTCCGCGTTCCAGCCATCACCTGGTCAACCGCAAGCTGCGCCTCGTCAAGCGCCTCCTGCATATCGGGATCAGCAGGCTGGTCGCCGTTCGCGCCGTTCCCGTTGGCTCCGTGCGAGTGATCTTCCACCTTGAAACGCCGCAGGAAGTGGCTGACCTGTTCGGCAGTTCCACGGCGAAGCACGTAGACAGGCAAGCCATCACGCTCAGCCTTTCGGATCACAGTCGGCCGCCTGCTGTAGTGGGATTTCGTTGTGACGAAGATGTCGGCATCTGCGGCGCTTTTGACTACCGTCACAGGCGCTCCGGTCTCCTGGATCAGCATCTGGATCGTTGATTGAGGAACTCCGAATGGATGGACCCGTACTGGCGCAGCAGAACTCTGTTCAGGCTCGACAGATGCGTGAGCGTCTCGACGACGCGGTGTCGCTGTACGAGCAGATCGTCTCGGTGGAACTCTCGAGCGGCGCACGTCCTCAACATCGAACCCGGCCGTCTGGAATTCGTCCTCAAGCTCTCGGTTCTCTTCAGTGTGAGACTCAACTGTTCCATCTGGCTGGAGAGTCCGAATCTCGATCGGCACAGTGATTCCGCGGAGCATTCGATCAACCGCGGTTGCGACATCGTGGATCACACCGACCTGGTTGCGTTCCTGGATCTCGACGATGACATCGAAGGTTGGATCGTGACTGCGCTCAAGAACCGTTTTCTGTGTGCGCCTGCGGCGAGCTTCGATGTCCCCAAGCGTCACGGTCTGGGTGCCGCCAGCGAGGTCTGCGAGTGTGGGATTGCTGACAAGGTTCGCCAGCGTGTTGCCGTGAGCTGTGGCAACCAGCTGGACTCCGCGTTCGGCGATTGTTCTTGCCGCGAGCGCCTCCAGCTCGGTTCCCATCTCATCGATGACGATCACTTCCGGAGTGTGGTTCTCTACCGCCTCGATCATCACGCGATGCTGCAAAGATGTATTGGCCACCTGCAGTCGACGGGCCCGGCCGATCGCCGGATGCGGGACATCGCCATCACCTGCGATCTCATTGGACGTGTCGACAATGACGACACGCTTGTCGAGATCGTCGGCAAGGACTCTCGCGACCTCTCGCAGCATCGTGGTCTTGCCAACGCCGGGGCGGCCAAGCAGCAGAACGCTCTTGCCACTCTCTACAAGGTCTTCTATCAACCGGACGCTGCCAAAAACCGCACGTCCAACACGGCACGTCAGGCCAACAGGGTCTCCGGCCCGGTTCCTGATGACAGAGATTCGATGAAGCGTCCGTTCGATGCCTGCGCGGTTGTCGTCTCCGAAATGGCCCACTCGCGCAACGACGGCATCGATCTCCGCCTGCGTCACCTCGTCCTGGCCAAGCTCCAGGAAGCCATCTGGAAAGCGCGCTTCCGGTGGCCGGCCCAGGTCCAGGACCACCTCGATGAGCTCCGACGCACGGTCGGTTGTCACCAGTGCCCTGGCGACACGATCGGGAAGAACGGATATGAATCCGTCCAGGTCATCCACTATCTGCTGATTAGGCTCTACCAGTTCGTCAAACTCTCCAATGATGCATCGGCGCTAAGCGCGAGATCTGGTCTCGGCGATCACCGCTCAACTGCTGCGAATCCCGGCATCGCCTCCGTTACAGGAACCGCAAGCGTCTTAATCATTACATCGTAAGTTTCGCCCTTCGTAAACCCGAAATCACGTAGGGGCTCACCAAGGCCTGCATCATAAGATCTGACCATCGCAGCGACAGGCTTGTCTCCGGTGGACGATCGCAGTGGAGCCAGAAAAGTCTCAAGGCCAAGCGCAGAATCTGCCGTTCTCATCCATGAGACGTAGTGGTGCCCGGTGAGCTCGGCGAGGCGAACTATGGCTTCGAGCCGTTCCGTTCCGGGCTCCCTCACTGCGAATGCGCTGCTCTTGCGTCCCAGTGGCTCCTGCGCCGACTCCCACTCCTCCAGCACCTGTCCCACTCGAGTCCGCACATCGATCGGCACTGCAGCGCAGTAAAGACGATATGCCGCGTGCGAGTCCTCAGGACCCACCGGCGTGAAATTGGGAGCAGTAAGCTCCTCGAGCGATCCTCGCAGCTCTTCGGACGATGGAGCCGTATAGACGGTCTCGCTATATGCAGGTCTGTATCCTGCAGCCCTGGCTTCTGTCGACAGCTCGCTATCTGAGCGCATTCTCAAGAAGATCCGACGCGCGCCTGCGGCTCCTGCCGGAAACGCCACTTGCTCAAGCGCCATCAAGGCGACATCGGGATCTCGTCTTGCTACGTAGACCTCGCTCACGTCCCATGCGAGAGGACCAGAGCGAGTGCCTGCTCGCAACAGAGCCTGAACCGATGCCCTTCTCGTCAGCACCCAGCAGCTCTGCCAAGCGCGAGGGGACAACGCGATACTGCTGTACTTGAATAGAGGGAAGCTGCCACGCCCGTCGGCCAGTGCCCGCTTCAGCGACCAAGCCTCATCAGGTCCCGAACGCTGCTTGAACGGCAGAAGCGCCGGCGTATCGGTCGGATGTAGATGCCTGATCATGCTGACTGCGCCAATCCCAGATCGTTACGTGGGAGGCCTCGAACTGCGTCTCATCTATCTCACTCTATCTAAGCAGTACGCAGCTCGATAGCCAGTGGCGCCATCCACCAAATGGGCCTTTTACGCCATCAACTGAGTCCGGCGCGCTGCCTTGCTGCTTCTCGCACCATTGCGACGAAGTAGTCGTGGACTCTTGTGTCGTCGGTCAGTTCCGGGTGAAACGCAGTCGCCAGCGTGTTCTCAGATTTCACCGCTACCGGACGGCCATCTTCCAGTTGAGCGATCACCTCGACGCCGTCGCCGACGCCCTCAACTACGGGAGCGCGGATAAACACAGCGAGGAATGGATCGCCATCAAGCCCCCTGAACTCGAACTTGTCCTCGAAGCTGTCGACCTGCCTGCCGAACCAGTTGCGCGACACGCAGATGTCCATCAACTTCAGAGGCTCCGGATACGAATCGGTCAGTTCGTTGGCTATGACGATCATGCCAGCGCAGGTGCCCCAGAGCGCGCGGCCATCGTCAACGAACGCGCGCAGCTCAGGCACGAAGCCGAACATGTTGGCGAGCTTGACGATGGTCGTGCTCTCGCCGCCCGGAATCACGAGCCCATCGAGGTCAGCAAGCTGCGAAGGCTTGCGAACCTCGATCGCGCTCACGCCAAGCTTCTCGAACATATGAATATGCTCGATGAAGTCTCCCTGCAGTGCCAGGACGCCGATCTTCAACGAAGAGTTGTCGAGTTCCGAGTCGCTCGCTTGCTGAGATGGCCGCAGCGGCTCTACCAACCGCGCCCTTCCAGCTTTTCCTCGTCGGCGAGCTTGTTGGCCTCGATACCGGGCATCGCGCCGCCAAGACCACGCGAAATCTCGGCGAGCATGTCGGGATCGTTGTAGTGAGTGGTCGCTCTCACTATGGCATCTGCCATCTGCGCGGGGTTCTCAGACTTGAAGATGCCCGAGCCAACAAATACGCCTTCGACGCCGATCTGCATCATCAGTGCAGCGTCGGCTGGTGTGGCGATTCCGCCTGCGGCAAAGTTCACTACAGGCAGCTTGCCGGTCCGGTGGACCTCCAGGACGAGCTCGAACGGAGCGCCAAGGTTCTTGGCTTCCGTCATCAGCTCTTCTTCGTCCATGTTCTGGATCTTGCGGATGTGTCCAAGAACCTGGCGGGCGTGAGTGACAGCGTTAACGATATCGCCGGTGCCGGCTTCGCCCTTCGTGCGAATCATTGCAGCGCCTTCACCGATGCGACGCAAGGCTTCTCCGAGGTTGGTGGCTCCACATACGAACGGCATCTTGAACTCCCACTTGTTGATGTGGAAGGCGTTGTCGGCAGGGGTGAGAACCTCGGACTCGTCACAGTAGTCGACTCCAAGTGACTCCAGCACCTGTGCCTCGACGAAATGCCCGATGCGGGCCTTGGCCATGACAGGAATGCTGACGGCATTGATGATCCCGTCAATGAGGTCGGGATCAGACATACGTGCGACGCCACCGTCTCTGCGAATGTCTGAGGGAACGCGCTCGAGCGCCATGACGGACACGGCTCCGGCGTCCTCTGCAATCTTCGCCTGATCCGGCGTGACGACGTCCATGATCACGCCGCCTTTCAACATCTGGGCGAGTCCCGACTTCTCTCGCCAGTTGCCCACTTCGGGCTTCGATCCCTCTCTCCAGGCCTTGGCGTGTGTGCCGTTGGCAGCTGTCGTTGCGGGTGTTCCAGTCGTGTCCATCGCCTACATCCTTTCGGCTTTTGCTGTATTCGCCTCCACTTCCGTTGAAGCGGTCAGGACGGCAGCATCTCAAACAGAGCGTGCGTGATCCCTGGCGACCATGGCAGCGACACCGAACCCGCTCCATGGCTTTGCCCGATGAATCTCTTCTCAGGCACTTGTGTGAATTATACGCCTGCATCACTCATCGATCTTCGACCCAGACTTCAAAGGGGCGCCTGGCGATCACAAGTCGCCCCTGCGCACGTAGATCGCAGGCTGATATGGTCGGCGCATGCCTCTAGTTGAACTTGAATCTGCACGTATCTACTACGAAGTCGCAGGCAGCGGTCCACCTCTCGTATTCGCCCACGGAGCCGGAGGCAATGCGCTTTCGTGGTGGCAACAGACCGCGTTTTTCGGCTCCCGCTACCAGTGCATCACGTTCGACCATCCTGGATTCAGGCATTCCTCCTGGCTGGCAGAAGAAGATGACCCGTCTGCGGTGTACGCGACGGTCGTTGAGCAGTTGCTGGACCATCTCCAGATCGAAACTGCGGGATTTGTAGCGCAATCGATGGGTGGCTGGACGGGATTGCGCCTTGCTATCGACAGTCCAGACAGGATTTCCGTGCTCGTGATGGCCGCAACGGACGGTGGCGCGTTCCTGGCTGATCAGACAACTGAAGAGACAGCAGTCCTGGAGTCTGTTCGATCGGCATGGGAACAGCGCCTTCCCGGCAGCTTTCATCCTGCTGCCGGAGAGCGCATGCTCAAGGAGCAGCCAGCGCTTCATGACATGTACGTTGAGATTGGAGACCAGAACGAGGGTGTCTCGCTTCGAGGCTGGGGGCACTCTGAACCCGAAGAGCTAAGTGATGTGAAGTGCCCTGTGCTGTTCATCGCTGGCGAAGAGGATATTGTGTGTTCTCCTCGACGTCTGGAGTCCGCGCGCCAGCTTGTCCACGGATCAAGACTCATCAGGGTTCCAATGGCTGGCCATTCCGTTTACTTTGAGCGGGCAGAATTGTTCAACACTTATGTCGATGAGTTCCTGCGGGATGTCTACCCGCCGGGCGAAGATAATCGTTCCATCATGGAATCGTTTGCCAACAGCGACTAGAACTGAACCTGGAGAGATGGATGGCTGCTATTGGTGTGATGACTTGCGGCGGTGATTGCCCGGGCCTTAATGCGGCTATACGGGCCGTGGTTTTCAGGGCTTCCGATGCGGGACTTCGTGTCATTGGCATCAACGAGGGATTCGATGGCCTGACACAGGACAAGACACTCGAGCTGACGAAGGACAAGACTCGCGACATCCTTGGACGAGGTGGCTCGATCCTGGGTTGCTCTGGATCGAATCCTTTCCGTGACGATCCAGAGGCTGCAGACGCTACTGTTGAGACCTTCAAGCGTCATGAGCTGGATGGCCTGGTTGTGATAGGCGGCAACTCGTCAATGGGCACAGCGCTGGGGGCTGAGAAGAGGGGCATCCCGATAGTTGGTGTGCCAAAGACGATCGACAACGATGTTGAAGGCACCGATGTGACTATCGGGTTCGATACTGCGGTCGAGACCGCAACTGAGGCGATAGACCGGCTTCGCACAACTGCCGAGTCTCATGACAGAGTGATGATCATCGAAACGATGGGCAGAGACTTCGGATGGATCGCGGTCGCAGCCGGGATCGCTGGTGGTGCGGACATCATTCTGACTCCCGAAGAGCCGATCGATGTAGATAGCGTTGCCGACACAATCAGAGTCCGCCAGGAAGAAGGCCTCGATTTCACGATCATCGTCATCGGCGAGGGAGCTACATTCAAGGGCGAAGACCAGCAGTTCGGACATCATGCGCCGGGAGACAGATGGCTTCACCTGAGTGGTGTCGGTCGGGCACTGGCGGATCGCCTCGAAGCTCTCGACCCGGAACGCTGGAAGCTAACTGTGAGTGTGATCGGCCATCTTCAGCGAGGCGGGTCACCGACATCGACAGACCGCATACTCGCCAGCAGGTTCGGAGTTGCTGCTGTTAACGCGATGTTAGAAGGAAAACACGGCAACATGGTCGCCATTCGGAACGGCCAGATGACGCTCACTCCGCTTGACCAGGTTGCCGGCAAGCTGAAGGCAGTGGAACCAGAGCTAATAGAAGACGCCCGGTCATTCGCAACCGGAGTCTAGTCGAGATCTTCTGCCGAAAACGCGCAGGTGCGCGAAGGCCAATGTTGGCAGATCAGTGAAGGATTCGCGACGTAGAAAACGCCCGAATGGTGGGCCCGGGAAGACTCGAACTTCCGACCTCTACTTTATCAGAGTAGCGCTCTAACCAGCTGAGCTACGGGCCCGTGAAATCCTGACGCGTCGAACACGTTTTCGACGGCGACGGAGCTGTCGGGATCAGACGCAATCTTGCCGACCGCGACCGGGTAATTCTACTACGAGTTCCACCGGAGTGTTCCGTGCAACCACCAGTACAAGGTCTTCGTCCTTTGACGTGTTCACAGGCTGGTGCGTGGAGTTGGGCGGAACGTAGATGAAATCTCCGGGACCGATCTCATCTTCCTGGTCGAGATCAGGCCCTGAGAGAAACAGACCTTGCCCGCTGACTATGTAAATAGCCGATTCACAGTTCGTGTGATAGTGGGTCGTCGAACATCGCCCCGGAGGGACGGTTGCGATAGCGAGATGGATTCCGGTCGATCCGGTGAGTGCCTCAGAAACACCGGCCAGTCGTGTCATCGCACCTGAATTGACTTCTACCTCAAGGCCATCCTTTCGCACAACCTTGCAGTATTCGCCGCCGGGCTCAGTAGTCATGACGCTCTCCCTGGCAGGATCGATGATTGTTCATTTACCGCGCTACGATTCGATCAAAGAGTCTCGAAGCTCTTCAGCCGCTGATCTGTGAAACTCGGCAGCTTCATCGTCTCCAAGCTCCTCATACAGATCGGCAAGATCTTCGTGCGCGAGCAGCCCAAATCCCGGTGCGGCCTCAACTCGGTCAATGGTTGCTTTGTAATCGGCGATAGCCTCATCGATGCGATCAAGCCTTTCAAGTGAGTTCGCTCTTGCCCACCACGCCTGTGGCAAATCGCCGATCTCGTCTTCCAGCGCAATCGCCCTGTCAGCTGTTTCGATCGCCCGGTCATACTGTTCAGCTGCCGCGTAGGCGCGGGCGAGTGTGGATATCACAAGCCCTTCGTTCGGGAACTGTTCCACAAGCGATTCGTACCGGATAAGCATCTCATCCCTGAAATCGATAACGCCTATATCAACGAGCAATCCTGAAGTTTCTGCCAGCAGAATGCGCGTCCGGATCGCCAGCGGGTTGCGATCGTGATACTCAAGCAGAAGGCGCAAAGCCTGCTCGGCAATGTCAGCAGCGAGTTCCGGTTCTCCTCTTTCGGCTGCTGCCTGAGCCTCATCAAACAGAACCTCAACCGGGAATACTGTGAAGTGTTCGATCTGCGGAGCGGCGTTGCGAGCATCAACCATCTGGTTGTAGGCAGTGTTGAACTCGACATTCTCCTCAAGTGAATAGACCAGCCTGCTCGCTCGCAGAATCTGGCCGTCGATCAGAGCAAAGATTGAGATAGCGCCGATCAAGGCCACAAGGCCGATGAAGAATGGGATTCCGCTAAGAGTGCCACTATCTTCCGCTCCACTAGTGGAAGAGGTCGCAGAACTACTGGCCTCTCCATTGCCGCTTGCTGTCCAGGAGTCAGAAGAGATAACGCCAGACAGACGGCGGTAGAGGACAACGACCAGTCCGATAAGCACCCATGAGGTGAGCAGATCCGAAACGCGGCCAACACCGGCAGACTGCTCAATCGCCACTCCGGTTAGGGCCGCAGCCAGCGCAACGAACGCTATGGCTGTGAGCGCATCTCCTGATTCACCGCGGCTCGCCCGGAGCTTTCGTGCTGACGCGAAGAGCAGCCATCCGGCCATGAACACAACGGAAAGCAATGCCAGCAATCCTGCCCATCCCTGCCCGGCCAGGGCTTGCAGAACTCGGTTGTGGGCATGGTCCACAATCTCAAACGAGACTCGCGGCCTTGACACCAGTGACGACGAGAACCTGAGCATGTCGGGGCCGAATCCGAAGACTGGCCGCAAGATCCTGCTGAGTCCAGTGTCCTCCTGGAACGTCTCCCAGCTAGCACTAAGTTCGAGGACGTCTGCCCAGATCTCACTTCGACCACCCAGTCCGCCCTGGATGTAGCCCGTCGACGAGTCGTCCTCAGTTAGCGCGCTGAGCTCTCCTCCGAACTCGACGGCACGAGCTGATCGATCATCAGCCGGCAGAGCGACCAGAACCGCCGCCACAACGAGAGCCGCGGCAAGGGCAGCCAGCATCGTTGCGACTCGCCTTATCGGGAGCAGGTAGATGCTTGCCAGGCCAAGGATTGCGAGCGCGGCCAGTAGACCAGCCAGCGGACCACGGGAGCCGGTGAACCACATCGCCCCAAGCTGGAGTCCAATCCCGATCACCAGTAGAGCAAGCAAAAGGCGATTACCAGAGCTTCTTCGATCCAGCAGCAGGGCCGCCGTGATCGGAATGCTCATGACGAGGTAAGCGCCGAAGTAGATCGGGTTGCCAAACGATGCGACGACACGGCCCGAAGTGTCGAATGCGTCCAGAGGGTCCCAGCCGAAGTGCTGTGAGACTCCATAGAGCGAAGTCAAAGTTCCAACGACGGTGATCGTGTAGAAGATCCGGAATAGCTGCGCTCGAGATCGCAAATAGGTGACGACGGCGAAGAAGATCACCATCATCGAAAGGAATGAGTAGAGGTTGTATCCGCTGACGCCGGGCGATATGCCCCAGAAGCTATAGAAGGGCATCTGGGACAGCGCCGTGGAAAGCACATATACGAACATGAACGCAATGACGGCTGCGATCAGTAGATTCGAGGTGTTTGATCGCAACCACGCGCCGACATCGATGCTTTCGATCTTCTCTCCGCTTCTGCGGGCGATCACGAACTGGTTAGCTCCAGCTGTGATCAGCAAGGCGAGAGTTGTAAGAGCGAAGAAGTGGAGCGCGTAGCTCTTGGGCTCGTCGAACGTGACAAGCGTGTTGTTGAAGGAGAAGAGGAGTGGGACGAGGGCGAGGACGCTCAACCACATCGCCTCGAACCAGAACTCAAGGCGCCCGAGAAACGTCCAGTCGACTGCGCCCAATCTTTCTCTGGATTGAGCGATGAATGCCAACTATCGATTCTCCTGATACAGGCGGGGACTGAAGTGAGATCGATGACGTGCCAGTTGCAGTTGCTGATCTCCCGGCGAATTCGCTGAGATTATACGTTCTCCCTCTACGTGCAAGAACGTGATCAATACGAAGTAGTTTGCCGTTTTCTGTCTCTGCGCCAGGTGTCGTTCGCCAGAGACAACAAAAAACCCGGCTGAGCCGGGTTTATCGACTTAACGGCTGAATAGTGGATGGAAAAGCTCATCGAGTTTCACGAAGTGTGAATCCAACAATGCAGGTTTTGCGGTCCTGCGAACCGTTTTCCAGTAACGATGGCCATGATCTAACGGGCTTCGACGGTCTGCTCTACGAGCCCCTTCTACTCCACCGCGTCTTAAAAAGAAGCAGCTTCGAGAATCTCGCTCAAGTAGGCATTAGGTCGAATCCGGCCACCGAACGACCTGGGTAGTCTCAAACAGGCTTTCTATGAGACTGCTCAGTAGGTTTGAACTGGCGTATGCGCACCGCGCGCACCAGCACAATTACCGAACAATCCACCTGTGAAGAGAACTCCTTAGAAAGGAGGTGATCCAGCCGCACCTTCCGGTACAGCTACCTTGTTACGACTTCGTCCCAGTCAACAGCCCCACCCTCGGCACCTGCCTCCCCGAAGGGTTAGCCTGGCGACTTCAAGTGTTGCCATCTTCCATGACGTGACGGGCGGTGTGTACAAGGCCCGGGAACGTATTCACCGCAGTATGCTGACCTGCGGTTACTAGCAACTCCACGTTCATGCAGGCGAGTTTCAGCCTGCAATCCCAACTGAGACCAGCTTTGTCGGATTGGCTCCGCCTCGCGACTTAGCAACCGTCTGTACTGGCCATTGTAGCGTGTGTGTAGCCCAGGACGTAAGAGCCATGATGATTTGACGTCATCCCCTCCTTCCTCCCTTTTAGGGGCAGTCTCGCTAGAGAGTGTAACTAGCGACAAGGGTTGCGCTCGTTGCGGGACTTAACCCAACACCTCACGGCACGAGCTGACGACAACCATGCAGCACCTGTGTAGGCTCCCTTGCGGGTCCTTCACCTTTCGGATCCGTACCACCTACATGTCAAGCCCTGGTAAGGTTCTTCGCTTAGCATCGAATTAAACCACACGCTCCGCTGCTTGTGCGGGCCCCCGTCAATTCCTTTGAGTTTTAACCTTGCGGTCGTAGTCCCCAGGCGGGATGCTTAACGGGTTACCTACGGCTCACAGGGGGTCGATACCCCGCAAACCTAGCATCCATCGTTTAGGGCGTGGACTACCCGGGTATCTAATCCGGTTTGCTACCCACGCTTTCGTCCCTCAGCGTCAGAACTGCCCCAGCAAGCCGCTTTCGCCACTGGTGTTCCTCCCGATATCTACGCATTTCACCACTACACCGGGAATTCCACTTGCCTCTGACAGTCTCGAGTTTGCCAGTATCCCCCGACATTTCAGGGTTGAGCCCTGAACTTTCACAGGAGACTTAACAAACCGCCTACGGACCCTTTACGCCCAGTGATTCCGGACAACGCTTGCATCCTACGTATT
>JANQIZ010000045.1 GCA_028281895.1 Dehalococcoidia bacterium | reverse complement strand
CGGAGTCGATTGTCGATGCGCACGAGTTTCAGATCGATCTGGCCGCCCGGCTGGTCTACAAGGACGAGCAGGAGGTTCGCCTCACACGCACCGAGTTCGATCTGCTGCGCACGCTGGCGGTGGATGCGGGGAAGGTCTTGACTCATCGACACCTGCTGCAGCAGGTCTGGGGTCCGGAGTACGGCTCAGAGACGGAGTACCTGCGGACATTCGTCAAGCAGCTTAGACGCAAGCTGGAGTTTGACCCGTCCCGCCCGAAGCGCATCCTCACCGAGCCAGGAGTCGGCTACAGACTGTTCCTGGATTAGTAGGGGCATTTTTCCTGCGGGGAGAGGGAATCGCTGTGGCGACACGCCGTTGTGCATTTCTCCCTCCCTGGTCAGGGAGGGAGTCAGAGGGTGGGTCGGTTCGTCATGCTGAACTTGATTCAGCATCTCCCGATGACTGGTTTCAGGAGATTCCGGATCAAGTCCGGAATGACGAGGCCACGATCACTTTGTCATCCCGACCGCAGCGGAGGGATCTGACCTTGCTTCTACAGTCACCGGGAGATTCTGAATCAAGTTCAGAATGACAATCATCCTCCCTCCCATCTTGGGAGGGAGCTAGAGGGAGGGTTATTCGTCTTGAGAGAACGCCTGTCCACTCAAGCATTAACCGTACTCTTAAGCATTGCGAAAAAGATTCATATTCATGAGAAATAAAGTAAGGCTATCACGATGTAAACCAAGCCAGACCCGATTAACAGGATACCACCTGCATAATTGATCTCATCTATGTGTTTCCTGCCTGCGACGAGCCGTTTCAAAAACCGCGGATATTGAAAAAGCCCGTAATTAGGCCAATACCAACAATTATGCTGAGCGCAGCGAACAAAAGAATAATCACGGCAGCAGGATCCACGTTCAGACACTCTCCTCTCTGCTCACTGCTCGACAAACGAATATGTGGCTCTGCCTAAAAAGGGACGAACCAAATCAGAACTGCGATTAGAAGGCCCATTATCATCCAGGCGATGCCTACGAGCCGAATGACAGTACGAAAATCATCGAACGGAAGGAGAGATCGGCGGATTCGCTCGAAGGAGTCAGAGTATTTGTATGCTGTAAAACCAAAGGCAACAAATA
Source organism: Dehalococcoidia bacterium (assembly GCA_028281895.1). Classification (GTDB taxonomy): domain Bacteria; phylum Chloroflexota; class Dehalococcoidia; order Lucifugimonadales; family Lucifugimonadaceae; genus JAJCYX01. Next base: position 6,650 of record JANQIZ010000045.1, on the reverse strand, counting down.
TCACCATTAACGCGAATATAAGAACTCTCTCACTAAAAGCAGGTTCCATTTTGCCAGAGCTTTCTGTCCATCCACAATTCTTGACAAGCCCTCTCTAGGATCCGCCATCCTCTTCACATTCCAACCAAGCGTCACCCACCCCTTCGCAAGCTAGAGGCAACCCCCCTCACTCCCCGTCCGGTAGGGCGAATGCTACGAAGTAGTCACCCTGCTCGTTGCCCAGGCTTCCGTGGCCGCCAGCAGCGATCACCACATACTGCCTGTCATCAAACTCATAGCTCATCGGCGTCGCCTGTCCGCCCGCAGGCAGCTTCGCCTTCCACAGCTCTTCGCCAGTCTCCACATCGAACGCCCTCAGGTGCCCGTCAAGCGAGCCCGCCGCGAACACCAGTCCGCCCGCCGTCGTGATCGGACCGCCCCAGAACATCGTTCCCAGAAGCTCCTGTGGCGGGAAGACCGTCTCCGGCGGCATCTCACCGAGCGGCACACGCCACTCAATCTCGCCTGAATCGAGGTTCACGCCGACGAGAATCCCCCAGGGAGGCGCGATGCAGGGCAGTCCGTTCGTGCCGTACAGCACGCCGCCGCTGTTCGTGTACGGCGTGCCGAGCATGCTGCCCTCGGTCTCCGACTTCCGTGGCACCAGCTTCATCACCGCAGGCAGTCGCTTCACCGCCGTCACCAGCACATTCCGCTCAGGGTCGTAGCTGGCGCCGCCCCAGTTCACTCCGCCACCCCACCACGGGAAGATGACCGATCCCTCGAAACTCGGCGGCGTGAAGATGCCCTCGTTGCGTGCGGTCTCGAGCGCCACACGGCAAGTCGATTCCGAGCCGACCGATGTCCCCCATGCGTCTTCGACACCGATCTTCGGCTCCAGTAGCGGCGGCGGCAGCACAGGGAATGGCTGCGTCGGCCAGGCTTCCTCGCCAGGCACATCGCTTGCAGGCACCGGACGCTCCTCTACCGGGAACAGCGGCTCGCCGGTGTCGCGGTTGAGCACGAAGATGTGCCCCATCTTGGTAGCGACCGCCACCGCGTCGATCTGACGACCATCACGGTTGACCGTCACCAGCGAAGGCTGCGCTGCCACGTCGTAGTCGAATATGTCGTGATGGACCACCTGGAAGTGCCAGATGTACTCCCCAGACGACGCCCGAAGCGCCACGACGGAGCTAGAAAACAGGTTCTCTCCAAGCCGCTCACCACCGTAGAAATCGGGAGAAGCGCTGCCTGTCGGGATGAACACCATGTCCCGCAGCTCATCGCCTGAGAGCGGCGCCCACGCATTGGCAGCGCCAGTCTTCGTCGCTCCCTCAGGCGTCCACGTCTCGTAGCCACGGTCGCTCGGCGACCTCGGAATCGGGTCCCATGCCCAGATCTCCTCGCCGGTGCGGGCGTCAAAGCCGCGCACAGTGCCGAACGCCTCCTCCACGCGGAAGTTGTCCCTGATCGACGACCCGGTGATGACCACGTCGCCAACGATCGCGGGAGGGGAGGTCATTGCGTACTGGCCGTCGATGACCGGGCCGACGCCGCGGTCCAGCCTGACAACGCCGCCTTCGCCGAAGTCTTCGCATGGAAGGCCCGTCTCGGCGTCCAGTGCCAGCAGTGTCGCATCGAGGGTTCCGAAGAAGATGCGATTGGAACATGCAGCGCCGGTGCTGGCCGCTTCGTCCTCCCAGTAGGCCACGCCGCGGGAGACCCAGCCCTGGGTGCGCTGCTTATTCCGAGAGAGCATCGGGTCGTAGTGCCACACCTCTTCGCCGCTCGCCGGATCGATGGCGATGATGGCGTTGAGCGGCGTGGAGATGAATAGCAGCCCGCCGTTCAGGATGGGCGTGTTCTGGAACTTGAACCAGCCGAGGTCTGTGCCTTCGCCGGTCTGGTAGACCCACGCCTGCTCGAGCTGATCGACGTTGTCCCGGGTTATCTGCGATGCGGGCGAGAAGCCGGAGCCGCCGCGGTCGCCGCCATAAGCAGGCCAGTCGGTCGGCGTTTCAGGGTCGAATGGCGAATCGCCGCCGCCGCATGCGACAAGGACGGCGAGGAGAAGCGCGATGCAGAGCGGCAGCAGTCGACTCCAGTTTGTCCCGGTGAACCTGCTGATGGCTGTGACTGTTTCGATGCGTGGCATGGTGCGAGCGAGATTGCTACTTATCCGTGTACTTCGCTACTGCTGCTTCGTTCAGATCGACGCCAAGGCCCGGCTTGTCTGTGAGGATCATGTTGCCATCGACGGGAATCACGCCCTCGCCGTAGATCTCGGCAACCTGGTCGAGCGGACCTGAGAACTCCGTCGAGAACTCGTGCGGCCGCGTGGCGTTCTGGATCGTCGCATAGACGTGCAGGGAAGCCATGCTGTTGATCCCCGCCTGCGGACTGTGCGGCATGATCGGCTTGTCCCACGTGGTCGCCAGCTGGTAGATCTTCTTGACCTCCGAAGGACCTCCCGCAGAGAGGATGTCTGGCTGCAGGATGTCCGGGTTGCCAAGCTCGACGAGGTTCTGGAACCACCAGCGATAGGCGTCCTGCTCACCCGCCGAAACAGCCACATCGAGAGCATCAGCAACCTGCCGTAGTCCGTTCAGGTCCTCGCGGGGCAGAGGCTCCTCGAAGTGGTCGATGCCCAGCTCTTCGAACTTGCGCCCCTGCTGAATCGCCGTAGACACCGAGTAGCCGTTGTTGGCGTCGAAGCCCAGGTAGATGCCGTCGCCGAGGAACTCACGCACCAGCTTGAACATCGCGAAGTCCTTGGCCGGGTTCGAATCCTGCCGCCATCCCTTCCAGTCCATGCGGATCTTGAAGGCCCGGAAGTTCATGTCCCAGCCCTTCTTCACCAGCTCCAGCATCTCCTCAGGCTGGAACTTCCATCCCGATCCCGTCGACCAGTAGAGCTGGATCTCCTTGCGAGTTGCGCCGCCCATTAGCGCATGTACAGGCAGTCCAGTCTCCTTGCCCATGAGGTCCCAGAGTGCGACGTCGATCACACCGACTACGGCCGCGGGCAACTTGTAGAGCCTGTCTTCTTTGCCCTGTGCAAGGGTCTCCCAGTGGCGGTCGATCAGAAGCGGGTCTTCACCGATGAGTGTCGGCTTGATGATCGATTCGAGATACGCCTCGAACACGCTGCTGTTGCGACCTGGCACGACCCGGTTTCTACCGGGTGCATCGGCCCAGCCCTCGATGTCCGCATCGGTCTGGATTCGCAACAGGCTCTTGCCTATGGTCAGCGGTGTGAGCGTGATGTCGGTGATCTTCATGCCTGTGCTCCGGAGATGACTGGGGATGGGCGGTGGCGCAACTTTAGCGCAAGTCAGGAAACGAAGGACTAACCCACCATCATTGCCGTCAGCGATCAGAGCGCATCCGATCGAAACTGAACGCGGCGTCTCGCGGGCCCTACCTGATACCATGGCTCGAAGTCGTCATCGACTGCGTTTGCGCTCCCTCTTCTCTCCTTCCAAGCTCGAGGTCTGAACGGACCATTCACCGACTATTGACACCGTTCGTAGAGCTTGCGGGGAGCGCCGATCAGCAGTGGTCTACACGCAAAGGTAGTGGACACTTCCACCCGTTAAGTCGACGGATCTGCTGCATCACAAGCCTGTTCACTTTCGTTGATCGCCTGCAGCCATCGTCGATGGTCAGCGTTCACCAGAACGGCATCGTCTGGGCACCGTTATAGCCTTTGCCAGACGCCCGATACCGCGTCCGTGCTCCCAAAGGCGATTTATGGCTCAGTTGGAAAGTTGTTCGGATTGAAGGCCTGGCATAGTTGGTCTGCGTTGGAGCGGCGCTGGTGGTACGCCAACTACCAGGCGCTTCGGTACGCCGTCATCGCACCTGCCCGGCGTTTGATGTGGTTCGACTCTCATGCCGAAGGGAATTTGCCTGAGGCTCGGCCGCTCCTGCTCGTTCCAGTGCACAGGACTTCCATTGATATCTACGCGATTTCCTACTTCATCAAGGACTTCGTCAGCTATGTTTCAACTGACTCGTACGGGCACAACCGGATCGCAAATGCCATCCAGAAGCGGCTCACGTCAGCACTGGGATCGGTTGTATGGCAGCAGAAGGGCGTAGCGAATCGCCGAAAACGCGCCGTGATGCTCGCCCAGGATGTTGAGCGCCGCCTGAGCAACGGCCAGATCGTCGCTGCATTTACACAGGGCCGCTACGAGCCGAACTCGGTTGAGTCGTTCGAAGACGGGATCCTCGGTCTGGTGCGACGGTTCGAGGAGAAACACAATCGGGGTGCTGGCGATCCGATCCGTATACCTATCGTTCCCGTGGGAATCGAGTATGACTTCCGCGGCAACGGATTGGTGCCATCCAGGTTTGCCAGTCGGCTCGCCAGGTATCTCCCACTGTTCCCTTCCTGGGACGTTCCTGCTATTGGATCCAGCGTGATGATTCGCTTCGGTCAGCCCCGCTTCTTCGACGAGGCCAGTATCCAAGATTTGACTCGTGAGGTCATGCGGGAAGCAGCAGAGCTGAGCCGCATTCCGTTCGTTGCTAACGAGGCAATGCCCACTCACAACACGTAGACGCATCGAGCCGTTGGTAGAGACGACGTGGTATCTACCTCAGATCAAGCAGCGGAGTGCGCAAGTCTGACTCGCTCTTGCCCGGTGGCATCTGCCGTCGTAGAGTGCCGGCATCTCGGGCGATACCCGGGACGCCAGAACACGACCGGCAAGCTTTCACCACGTCGAGAGGACAGCGCAAACTGCACTGACCGCTCTCACCCAACAGAGAAAAGAAAGCACGCCAAGAAGGCAGCGCAAACCCCGCTGACCTCCCACCCCACGGAGAGAAATATGAAGAGGCGCAAGTTCACCGGCAACGCATCGCAAGTGATGGTCGAGCAGCTCGCCGCATCTGGCACCGAGTACCTCTTCTACAACTCAGGCTCTCGTGAAGCACGCTTCTTTGACGCTCTGCTTAGCCATGGCAGCATCCACGGCATACTCGCCCTGCACGAAGGAACCGTCACCGCAATGGCCGGCGGATATGCGCAGGTCAAAGCCGACCCCGCCGTCATGTCCGTTCATCTCGGCGCGGGACTAGCGCAGTCGCTCGGACAGTTCATCAACGTATGGGCGGGAGCGTTGCCGGTGGTGATGCTGACCTTCGCCGGTGACACGGGAAGCTACGCAGATCGAATCACACTCGACGTCAGTCACAACGCTGCGCCAACAGCCCTCGCAGTTCCGGTCACCAAAGGCAACTGGTCTGTGATCGAACCGGGTGGTATTCCTGCTGCCTTCGAACGCGCCATCAAGGTTGCTGGAACACCGCCAGTTGGCCCTGTGCATATCGCTATCTACGACCGCAACCTCGGGCCTGACGTGTTCGAGACCGAGATCATCGAAGGGCCTGTTGCCCGTCCTCGCACCGGCTATCCATCCGATGACGATGTCGAGGAGATCGCCCGCACGCTGCACGAGGCGAAGCGGCCGATGATCTATGTCGGCGACGGCGCGTGGAAGAGCGGCGCGCAGACGAAGCTAGCTGCTGTCGCTGATCACTTTGGAGCAGTCGTCGGCTCGATGTGGGGCGACCTCCGCGGCGTGTCGGTGGCCCACCCGCAGCACGCCGGTTACTTCCGCGGCCCGGCGATAGACCTGCAGCCAGACGCCATCATCGCCATCGGCGTGCGCCACGGAGGATCAGGCAATCCATCTGACTTCGAACTTTTCTCAAGCGCCGAGCGCATCATCGCCGTCGGCCCCGATGTCGAGATCTTCGAGAACATCCCTGGCCTTGATCTGGCCGTGATGGCCGACGAGTCACGCACCGCCGATCGCCTACTCGAGCGGGTGCAGAGCGAGCAGGAGCCAGAGCGGTATTCCGAACGCAGGGAGTGGGCGCGCGAGAACGCGGCTCGACTCCGCGCCGACCGCCGGAAGAACCTGCAGTCTCCTGACGAAGAGTCTGGCAAAGTGCGGCCGCTGCAACTGCTCGATGCCGTCGACTCCGGATTGGAGAAGCTTGGAGGCGGCCTGATCACCACGGAGCAGTTCGCGGTGCCGCTGGAAGATGTGAACGAAAAGCCCGGTGGCGGGTCTGTCGACTACATCAGGCCGGCCGGAGGCTCTGAGGGCTATGGCATGGGTGCTCCGCTTGGCGCGGAGCTCGCTGCGCCTGACAAGCCCGTGATCGGACTGGTCGGCGATGGCTCCGTCTACTACTCCGACTCGGCGCTGTGGACCGCTGCGCATCATCGCATCCCGGTCCTGTACGTCATCGCCAACAACGGCGCGTACGGCATCGTGGCCGGAGCGTTTGGCGGCGCAGGCGGCACGATGCACGAGACTGGCGACTACGCCGGCGTGGTGCTGGATGGCACAGACATAGTCAAGCTATCGGAGTCGTTCGGCGTCGAGGGCAGGCGAGTGGAGTCGGAGGCATCGGTGCAGGGCGCGATCGACGAGGGACTGGACACGGTGGAGCGAGAGGGCAGGCCGCTGCTGCTGGATGTGCGCATGCCACTCGGCATACCGTCCGGCGGCCGCGCAGCAAAGCAGTTCCAGCTGGGCGGCTAGGAAGAGACCTCGGTGAATGCCGAATGATTGGATTGGACTATTGATCATGCGCCAACCTCTTACCCCTTCTGATCTCCGGACCTGCATGGACATGGCAGG
>JANQIZ010000025.1 GCA_028281895.1 Dehalococcoidia bacterium | reverse complement strand
TTCCCAGAGCGACATCAAAGACGCAGTGAAGGCGCTGCTTTCCGCAAAGAACCCGCTGATCTGGGCAGGTGCTGGCGTGATGAGTGGGGGCGCAACCGGTCAGCTGAAAGAGCTGGCAGAGCTGATAGACGCGCCTGTTTTCACGACGATGCCAGGCAAGTCCGCGTTCGATGAGCGCCACCCGCTCTCACTCGGTACAGGAGGCATGACCGCCACTAAAGCGGCCCGAACGTGGATCGATAACTGCGATGTGCTGTTTGCTGTTGGCGCTTCGCTCACTTCATCGCCTTATGCCCAGGCGATTCCGGCTGGAAAGTTCGTGATCCACTCGGTGCTGAATCCGGAGGAGCTGAACAAAGACGTCGCGGCAGCGATCGGCCTTGTAGGAGATTCGGCGCTGACGCTTGAAGCGGTGATCGATGAGGTGAAAGGGCAGATTGGAGAAAACGGCCGGACCACTGGAGTCAGAGAGCAGATCGCCGAGGTGAAGAACGCGTCGATGGCCCAGTGGAGCAAGTACCTGGAGAACGACAGCGAGCCGATCAGCCCGTACCGAGTCATCCACGAGCTGAACCAGAATCTCGATCTCGAGAACAGCACGGTGACGCATGACGCAGGCGCGCCACGCGACCAGATCGTCCCGTTCTTCACAGCCACGACGCCGCACAGCTACATCGGCTGGGGCAAGACAACGCATCTGGGTTTCGGCATTCCGCTGACTATAGGCGCCAAGCTTGCGCAGCCTGACCGCTTTTGCCTGAACATGATGGGCGACGGCGCGTTCGGCATGTCAGGCCTCGACATCGAGACAGCGGCAAGAGCCGGAATTCCGATCACGACTATCGTTCTCAACAACGGCATCATGGCGACGTATCCGGGCGGATTCCCAACAGCCCGCGAGCAGTTCGGCGTTTCGCACATGCAGGGCGACTACGCAGCGCTGGCGAAGGCGATGGGCGCTGAAGGGATCAATGTTGAGAAGCCAGCTGAGATTGGCCCCGCGCTAAAGCAGGCGCAGCAGCTAAACGGCGAAGGCAAGACGGTTCTCATCGACATCAAGACCCGTGCGGAAGACAGCAGGGCGCCTGAGCGGTTCGTTTGAGACTGGTCTCGCGGTTGTCTTCTGAACTTGATTCAGAATCTCTTGTCGCGCGGTTTGGCGTCGCTGGGCGTCGTCGGCAGGATGATCCGAGTCGTTAGATTCGGCTAAGAGCAAACGAGGAATGTGAATGGATCTTGGCAGCTTTTCGGTGAGCCTCAATGTGAAGGATCTTGAGGCTTCGACAAAGTTCTACGAATCACTTGGATTCCAGGTCATCGACGGCCAGTTCAACTACGACGAGCAGTTTCAGCTTGAGTCCGGCCAGTACTGGGTGATGATGCAGAACGGCGAGGTGAAGATTGGCCTGTTCCAGGGCATGTTCGATGCGAATGTGCTCACGTGGAACCCGCCGGACGCTCGTGCAATCCAGTCACGACTGAAGGAAAACGGGATTCCGATCGATGTCGAAGCAACAGGCTTCGACGGCCCTGCGACCGTGATGCTCCAGGACCCTGACGGCAACCGGCTAATGTTTGACCAGTATTAGGCCGCCGAGGTGAATCCTGGCCACTCGGATGGCAGGTCCAATATGTCACCTAATGACTCGCCTTCCGCAAACTCGAACCGTCCGGTAGAACCGTCAGCCACCGGTGCGAAGCTCAACTCCCCACTCAATTGATGGGAGGCCATGGGATGTTTCCACAATCTATATTTGGAGTTGTGGATCTTCCACGGTCTGAGATCATGGAATGCCAGAAAGCCACTTATTCGGCGGTACTGCGGACCAGTCGGTGAGAACCATGCGCCGTCTAAGCGCCTACGCATAGTCGGGGTGCCAACCGGTTCGCCAGCTTTCGACCGTTCAAAAACGACTGCCTCTGGTCCCACGAGAGCTTCCATTACGTCAGAATCACTAGTCCCTGTGGCCATCGCTAAGACGGCTACGACCAATGGAGCGTCAAGACCTTTGTATCGGTTGCCTTTGGATTCGATACTAGTTCGCATGTTTCTTGCGAAGTTTAGGAACCCGCCAGTGGTTGGACCCATTCCGATCATTCGATCAGCAGCAGTTTCTGCTTCGCCTTTGGGGTTAACTACTGGAATTGCATCTAGATCTATCGTCAATCCGTTTAGTTGAAGCCTAGTGCTAGCGACCAGTCGACCGGACTCACGGTATTGCGCCAGAAGCTCTTCGTAGTTCAATGAATCAAGCCAGCTGACCAACGGACCAATCACTTCGGCCTTTTTGGGCATGGCGTTTAGTATCCCTCGTACCTCGACAGCAAATCGGAATCTTGGGTGGTACGCGGAATTGACTAGGTCCAATACGTCTCGTGTGAGCTTTGGCAGTGTGAGTTCCGAGGGTTCGCCTGCCAATGTCGCTTCGACATAGAACTCTTTGCCGACATGAGGTATGCACCGAAAGTCCGGTGTTTGTCCTCGGTCGGTTCTTGGATCGACTACCACTGCCTTGCAGCGTCGGCGCAGGAGCTCATGGAGAAACAGCTCAAAAAAAGCACCGAAATGTGCTGAGTCGCGATCGCTTTGGAAACGTCCTCGCAAATCACTCTTGGCATCCTCAGGATAGACCTGAAACCAGTCATCCAATTCTCGCCGGACATTCGAGAATGGCGTCCGCGATGTCCTGTCTAGGAAATCGAAAGCCGCTTCGCTTTCCCTAGCGGGAGAATGATCAGTTCTAGTGTATTCACTGAATAACGATGACTTCGTCATGATAGCTATCCGAATGAGTAACGCGAGATACTCGTATCGACCTAAGAGCATAGCGTTCGCCGCAGCGAACAAGAAATCGTAATGTCACCGGTCGGTGGCAGATCTCTATAGACGCCTAGCGCGCGTCGTGGCGGGTCTGAGACTTGTACTGCGTACGTGCTGGCAGCGAGTAGATGTCGATGAAGCCAGTTGCCGCCAGGTGATCGAAGGCATCCTTGGTTGAGTAGGTCGCCAGGCCGAAGTCGTAGAGCGAATATGGTGACCTGCGCCCGGTGACGACCGCTGTGCCCTTGTAGAGCCGCACCCGCACTTCGCCCGTCGTGTAGCGCATCGAAGAGTCCACCAGCGCGTCCATGTCTTCCCGTACAGCCGTAAACCAGCGGCCGTCGTAAACCAGGTCTGCGTACTGGTCGGCGATCATGGACTTGAGCCTCTGCTGCTCACGGGAAAGCGTTGCTGTCTCAAGCGCACGCAAAGCCGTGTGCAGCACAACCGCAGCAGGAGTCTCGTAGACCTCGCGAGACTTGATGCCGACGAGGCGGTTCTCCAGATGGTCGATGCGGCCAACGCCGTGCGAACCTGCGATATCGTTCAGCTCTTCGATCAGCTTCACGCCGTCCATGGCATTGCCATTGAGGGAGACGGGGATTCCGGCCTCGAACGCTATCTCCACATCCTCTGCCTCGTCCGGAGTGTCTGTGATGGGTCGGGTCCATGAATACGCATCTTCGGGCGGCGACTGCCACGTGTCTTCCAGGTCTTCGCCTTCGATCGCCTGTCCCCACAAATTGCGGTCAATCGAGTAGACGCGCTGGTCATCGCCGACCTCGCGCAGTTCGATTCCTGCTTTCGCTGCGTACTGCTTCTCCTCGTCGCGGCTCATCCCCCATTCGCGTGCCGGAGCGATGATGCGAAGCGGGTCGCCGTGCGCTGAAAGGGTCTTCACACCCGCGTCGAAGCGCACCTGGTCGTTGCCCTTGCCAGTACAACCGTGTGCGACAGCAGTCGCACCTGTTTCACGAGCTGCTTCGACGAGCTTCTTGGCCATGAGCGGCCTGCCAAGAGCAGTTGAGAGGGCGTATGCGCCTTCGTAAAGAGCTGCTGCTTTCAGACCGCGCCAGACGTAGTCGTTGACGAACTCGTCGCGTACATCCCATATCAGCGAATCTACCGCGCCTGCCCGCGCTGCTCGTTCTGCGACACCTTCAAGCTCTGGCCCGGCGCCAAGATCCACGGAGAGCGTGACGACATCCATGTCGTACTGCTCCTGGATCCAGACAACGGAGATTGTTGAGTCCATGCCCCCGCTGTATGCGAGGACGCACTTTTCTCTTGCCATTGGTGGAGATGCCTTCCTGGCGAAGTCCAATTGAGCTATGTGTTAGGGATTCCAGGCGCGTAGATGCGCTGGCTGTCTATCGATTGTCTCGCAGCGCGGTGTCTGTGTCACCCATCGGTGCACGAGTATCACTACAGTGGTTGTAAGGGCTCTACTGGCTGGCTCGCTCAAGCGCCGCGTCCACGATCTCCACGGCCCTGTCGATCTCCTCTTTGGAAACCGTGAGGGGCGGCATGAAGCGAAGCGTGTTTGGGCGAACTGCGTTCAGGAGCAGGCCATTGTCAAGGCAGTCTGCCACCGCAGGTCCGGCGATGTCTTTTGTCATCTCAAGGCCGATCAGCATTCCCATGCCGCGTACCTCTTTGATGAAGTCGTGCTTCTCCTTGAGAGCATTCAGCTTCCCAACGAGATGCGCACTGGCTGAGAGCGATTTCTCAGGCACATCCTCGTCGACCATCACTTTCGCCGCGGCTGCTCCGGCTGCTGTCGTGAGGGCATTGCCGCCAAAGGTAGATCCGTGATCCCCCGGCTCAAGCACTGAGCAGAACTCTTTGCATGTGAATGCTCCGAGCGGCGCTCCTGATCCGACCGCCTTGCCGAGGGTCATGACATCTGGCTCGACGCCTTCGAACTGCTGGTATCCGAACAGCGTTCCGAGCCTTCCCATGCCGGTCTGAACTTCGTCGAGCATGAAGAGGATGTTCTTCTCGTGGCAGAAATCCATGACGGCCTTCAGGTAGCCATCGTCCGGAACGTTCACTCCGCCTTCGCCCTGTACAGGCTCAAGCAGCACAGCACAGGTCTTGTCAGGATCGTATGCGGCCTTGATCGCTTTGAGATCGTTGTATGGCACGTTGACGAAGCCGGGCATGAGCGGCCGCCAGTTGTCCTGGTAGTGAGGCTGTCCAGTCGCGGCCATCATGGCCTGTGTGCGGCCGTGGAATGAGTCGAGCGCAGTGATGATCTCGTAGGCGCCGTTCAGCTTGAGCTTGCCCCATTTGCGTGCCAGCTTGGCTGCGCCCTCGTTCGCCTCAGCTCCCGAGTTGCAGAAGAAGACACGGTCAACGTCCGAGTTATCTACGATGATCTGTGCCAGCGGCAGCTGTGGCACCGTGTAGAACAGGTTCGACATCTGCAGGATCTTGCCTGCCTGCTCCTGGATCGCCTTCGTGACTTCAGGGTGGCTGTGGCCAAGGTTCAGGACAGCCCATCCAGCAGTGAAGTCCAGGTATTCCTTGCCGTCGTTGTCAAACACCTTCGTGCCTTCGCCGCGCACCAACACGGGAGGCATGCGGCGAACCACCTGCATGTAGTACTTCGCTTCAAGTTCTTTGTATTCAGCGGATGTGGTCATGGCTGGCTCGCTTCCAACGTGAAGGTGTCTGGTGTGCCTGTATGTAGATGCGCCGACGAGCGCAGGCGTCGAAATATAGCGCAATCGACTCTTGTCGGCGAACCAAATTCATGTGATGGCCTTTTCCTGCTCGCGTTTCGATGAGCCAGTGCTAGGCCGAAAGAACCATGCGACCACGGCACCGCGCTTCTAGCGTTGTAACGGAACGCACCTTCGCTGGCCTTGCGCGCCATGCGATCGATCATGTCTCACCGAGGGGAACTCAGGATGAATCGACGCTTACTCGGGCTGTTGTTGGCTCCATTCGCCGTGTTTGCTGGCTGTGTCGGTCTCACATCAGAGGAACAGGCAGAGTACCGCGAGCTTCAGGAAGAGGTTCGCCGGATCCAGGCCGAGGAGATCAGCCCGAGGAAAGACCAGCTGCGCGAGGTTATTGAGGGCAAGTTCGTCGTCGATATCGCAGAGCTTGAGGCCCAGGTCAACCATGTTCGCAATGAGCGGATCGAGCCGATGAACCAGAGGCTTGCTGCTTTGAAGTCGGGCGAGCAGGCACATGCAGCGCCGGGCACTCGGATCGACCTTGAAGAGCTGAACACCCGATTGGCCGAGTTGGAACTGCTGCATGCGGGACTTGAAGGGCAGGTGATCGAGCACCGAGAGCAGCTCGTCCAGGCCAAGGCTGCTGCTTCTGCCGAACTCGAAGCCCAGATAGCCGATCTCGAGATCCAGCTCAAAGAGACTTCAGATACCGACGAGAAAGCTGCTATCGAAGCTCAGATTGAAGCGCTGTGGGCGGAGATCCAGGCTCGGCAGATCGCTCTGATCGATCAGTTCGAACTCCTGATTCACGGGATCGAGCTATCGATGCACGATATTTCCGAGGAGAAGGCAACGGTTATCCAGGAGATTCACGAGCTTGAACTCGCTTCCCACGAAGAGCTTGGCAAGACTATCGAAGACCTGGAGATCCTGATCGAAGAGACCATCGCATCCGAGCTTCGGCCGCTTATCGAGCAGCTCAATGCCGCTACTGATGGCGGCGATGCGAGTGTCGCTACGAAGGAACGCCTGATGTCAGAGATCGAGGACTGGCTTGCGAGGCTGGCTGAGACTCGGGCGCGAGTAAACGAACTGACCTCGAAGTCGCTGCGGTCTATGCTCAGCGGCCTCAACCTCGAAGCACTGGCAGGCGCTTAAGAGAGCGGCAGCTAGATGATCCGAGTTCCGACGTCTGCGCCCTGGCAGCAGCGGATCAACGCACCTGCCTCGCGGCCATCAATGATGTGACCCGACCCAACCGTGTCCAGCGCGTCGACGCAGGCTTCGATCTTTGGGATCATGCCACCTGCTGCTACTCCGCCGTCGATTAGCTCACGGGCCTGCCGGCGGGTCATTCTTGGGATTAGCCTGCGCCTGGCATCGAGCACGCCCGGCACATCCGTCTGAAACACCAGCCGATCTGCTTCGAGAGCTCGTGCAATGTGGCCGGCCGAAGTGTCCGCGTTGATGTTGAGTATCCGGTCTGGGTTCTCTGGAGGCGCGTCCTTGAACAGCGCGATTGGCGCTATAACAGGGATCATTCCAGCGTCGAGCAGAGATTGAACTGCAGTAGCGTCAGCCTCAACGATGCGTCCGACGAACCCAAGCTCTTCGTCCATCAGCTCTGCCTTGAGCATTCCGCCGGAAACGCCGGACATGCCGACCGCGCTTGCGCCAGCCGCATCAAACTCGGCGACCAGCTCGGAATTGATCAGGCCACCCAGCACAGCGACGGCAACATCAAGTGTCGCTCTGTCGGTCCTGCGCAACCCTCGCACGAAAACAGGCTCGATTCCCTGCTTTGCTACCCATTGGGAGATCACCTTGCCGCCACCGTGGACAACGACGGGTTTCGCTCCCTTCTCCCAAAGCTCGACTACATCGGGGATCGTGCTGTCACCTTCGCCAAGCGTTGATCCGCCGATCTTGACGACGATGACCTGGCCGGAAAGATCGCGCTGCATGGTCATACGCGACTCTCCAGGCTCGAATGAGCTTTAGTGGCAGAAAAGCCGTTGTCTGCCCGCATCCGTGCCGGAGCGGCGCCTGGTGAATTTGACACAGAGAGTGTCCCGGCTGAGCTAGGTGGTGTAGGCAGAGTTGAAGACGACGTACTCTTCAGTGAGATCACAGCCCCATGCGGTCCCGCGACCTTCGCCAACGCCGAGCTCAACTCGAAGACGAACCTCGTCCTGGCCCAGCGCCGATACCACGCTCTGAATGTTGTACGCGATCGCCTTGCCTTCAGCGACTATCTGGATGTCGTTGATGAATACTCGAATTTTGGATTCGTCGAGATTGATCTGGCTCTTGCCGAGAGCCATGAGAATGCGTCCCCAGTTGGGATCTCTGCCGTAGATGGCGGTCTTCACAAGCAGAGACGACGCAATAGACCGCGCTGCCTTGCGTGCGTCTTCGTGAGATTCAGCGCCTTCGACTCGGGCCTCGATGAGAGTGCGTGCGCCCTCGCCGTCCCGGGCGATCTCGCGTGCCAGGTGGCGAGCAACGATGAATAGGGCCTGCTTGAACTCTTCAGACGCCTCATCACCGCCGGAAATCGTCGGATTGCCGGCGGCGCCATTTGCCATCAGCAGCACGGTGTCGTTTGTGCTCTGGTCACCGTCGATGTCGATCTGGTTGAACGTGAGCTGAACGACCTCTTTCAGCGATTGACGCATAAACGTGTTGTCGACCTCTGCTTC
>JANQIZ010000015.1 GCA_028281895.1 Dehalococcoidia bacterium | reverse complement strand
AGCGGGTTCGGAGGCTCGGGCGCACGGTGGGCGCGGAACACGTCCCATGCGGTGATGTGGGGCTGATCGCTTCCGGGGACCGGTTGGTTCATGTTGGCGAGCTTCCGCGGTCTGCTGGATCTGTGGGCAGAGTCAGATCGATTCAGCCCACCTCGGCCGATCGAGACCCAACATATCAGAGGAGACCTTTAGAAGGACCTTTACGAGCGTGCGCTGCCACTGGCGAAGTCTTGGCAGTCCAGGAACTTCGGGCTGCCAGCAAAGGCCGGCGAGGAAGCCTGAGCAGACCGCGGCTGCAGATGCCAGGAGTTCCGATTCCAGTTGGCTGACAGCGCTGTACCAGTCGAGAACAGTGGCCGCGTCAGGTCCGCCCTCTGCTTCCACGCTCGGAGCGAAGATGATGGCATCCAGCTCGGGTGGGCCGATTCCGGCGAATGGCCAGTCAAAGAAACGCGCCGCTCCGTTGACGACGCGCAGGTTGTCTGACCTGACATCCAGATGCAGCAGCGTGTGTCTGGCCGTGGGATCGGTAAGGTTGTTGGAAGCGCTCTGAAGTGTCTCGAAGTTGTCCTCCAGCCACGCCATCGCCTCCTTCGGCTGACCGGAGATTCCGGCCAATCCCTTCAGGTCGTCAAGCGAAGGCTTGTTCTTCCAGAAGTTCGCCTCGAGTATCCGAAACTCCTCGACGGTGAGCAGCTCACCGGGCAGAGCGACTCCAGCCGTGGACAGGTGGAACTCAGCCAGTCCCTGTGCGACTGTTCGGGCATCGATGGGCCGCCACGGTGGCGCTGTTTTGGGTCCAAGATCTTCCAGGAGGATGGCGTGCCAGTCCTCGAACTGCACCTCGGCGATGAACTCCGGAGCCCATGGCCGGATCTGAGATTCGAGCAGACGGTAGACTCTGATCTCTCGGTGAAAAGCAGAGACCTGGAACGCGTTGGACTCAGGCCAGATCGCCTTGATGAACGCACGGCGGCCATCGGCGAGCAACAGTCGATATGACGGGCCAGGTCCGTAGCTGCCCCAGACCCGCGTTCCTCGCACGACTGGAGAGCCGAGAGCCTGATCGATCCGCCGCCTTAGCTCTTGAGGGACAGACTTCCAGGGCGGCTTCTTCTCGACACCTGAGCGTGGCATTGAATCGTCCTGGCCTGGTTGCTGTAGCTGGTGCGGGTCAAGTTCTTCGAGATGCGCGGAGCGTAGCACGCTGGGCGCGCCGCACAGCCGGACCTAGCTGGCGATTCCTGTGTACAGCCCGCGGGTGAAAAGCTCTGATCTCTCGAAGTGGACTGAAAGCCCTGCATCTGTGAACGCCGACTCGTACTCGCTGCGGGTGAACCAGCCCATCTCGTGCTCGTCCCTCAGCCTCGTCACGCCCGCCTTTGTGCCGATCAGCCACTCCATAACCAGCCGTCCTCGATCCACCGGCTCGGCATGAGTCATCCGCACCACCTTCACCTCATCATCCTCGAAGGTATCGACACCAACGTGGCCGACGATCCAGTCGGCGGGATCGATCCACGGCTCGATGAGGAGGACGCCGCCGGGAGCAAGGTGCGCAGCCATCTGCCCGACAGCAGACTTGAGCCTTTCGACGGTCTTGAGGTGTCCGACAGCTGAGAACATGCAGACGACCGCATCGAAGCTGCGAGGCAGCTTGAGTGTCGTCATGTCCGCTTCGTGGAGAGGGGTTTTGGGCAGCTTCTGGCGTGCCATCTCAAGCATGGCCGGGTTGAGGTCGGTGCCTTCGCAGGTGAAGTCATCGAGCAGGTGGACGAGGTGGCCGCCGGTGCCGCACGCCACATCGAGAAGCGACTGCGCCGATGGGTTCGACTGGCGAACGAGCCGCGCTATCTCGGCAGACTCGGCTGCGTAGTCCTTGTCTGCGTAGATCCTGTCGTAGAGGCCAGCGAAGTCCTGGTACATCGGTGTCACACCCTAACCCGCGCCCATAGTGTGGGCACCCGGCTCCAGAAGGCGATTCGTGATTCCGGACTTGATCCGGAATCTCCTGAAACGAGTCAAAGGGAGATGCTGAATCAAGTTCAGCATGACGAAAGCAGCCCACCCTCTGACTCCCTCCCTGACCAGGGAGGGAGAAAACAGTCCCTGCACGGTTTACAGCTACTCCCTCTCCCTTGGAGGGAGAGGGTCAGGGAGTGGGTGATGTCTTGTCTCATTCTGTCCCTGCCCTGAGCGAAGCCGAACGGGTTGATCCGGAATCTCCCGGTGAGCGTAGGAGCATGGTCAGATCCCTCCGCTGCGGTCGGGATGACAAAGTGTCTGCGGGCGCCTACCCCTCTCCCGCTTGCGGGCGCGGGCTGGGGTGAGGGTCGTTCAGGTCTGGATGGACAGGCGTTCTCTCAAGCCGAATAACCCTCCCTCTAGCTCCCTCCCAATATGGGAGGGAGGAATGTCAGGCAGCCTGATCAGCCAAACCCCACTACCTCTGCCCTACTTTGGCTCGGTCATGCTCAGTGGCTCGAGCGCGGCGTCGATCTGCTCTTCTGTGAGATCGGTGTCGCGCAGCGCGACCTCCTTGATCGCCTTACCCTCCATGTAAGCGGTATGCACAAGCGCCGCCACATTGTCGTAGCCGATCAGCGGGTTAAGCGCCGTCGCTATCGAAAGACCCTGCATCACCATGTCAGGCCCGCGCTTCGTCGCCTGCACGCCCATCGGCTCTGCGCCGCCCTCGAGGTTCGGCGTCTGCAGCAGATCCGGGTGATCCGCGTTGATCCCCGGCCCCTCGATGCACTGCTCACGGAAGTTCTTGCACGCCGCTGCCAGCAGGTCGATCGACTCGATCAGGTTGTGCGCTGCGACAGGCATCATCACGTTCAGCTCGAAGTTGCCAGACTGGCCGGCGATCGCGATGGTCGCGTCATTGCCGATCACCTGCGCGCAGACCATCGTCACCGATTCTGCGATCACCGGATTCACCTTGCCAGGCATGATCGAAGAACCTGGCTGAACCTCAGGGATGAGGATCTCGCCAACGCCCGCGCGAGGGCCGGAGCCGAGCCAGCGGATGTCGTTGGCGATCTTGAGCAGGCTGACCGCGATGGTCTTCATGCTTCCCGACGCCTGAACGACGCCATCGATGGTCGACTGTGACTGGAAGTGGTTCCTGGTCTCGCTGAAGTTGACGCCGGTCAGCTCCGCGAGCCGGGAGATCACGCCACCTGCGAACTCCGGGTGCATGCCTATGCCGGTTCCGACTGCGGTTCCGCCAAGCGCCAGGACCGCAAGCTCATCCAGCGCAGCCTGCGCCCTTGCACGCCCGTACTCCATCTGCCCCGCGTAGCCCTTGAACTCCTGTCCCAGGCGGACCGGCGTGGCGTCCTGTAGGTGGGTGCGCCCGGTCTTAACGACGCCCCAGAAATCCCTGGACTTCTGCTCGAAAGCGGACTGGAGCTTTTCCATTTCGGGCAGGAGGTTCTCGTTGATGGCAACAGCAGCTGCGACATGGATCGTCGTGGGGATCACATCGTTCGATGACTGGCCCCTGTTCACGTGGTCGTTCGGATGCACAGGAGTGCGTGTTCCGAGCTCGCCGCCGAGAGCGACATTGGCGACGTTCGAGATCACCTCGTTGGCATTCATGTTGGTGGAGGTACCGCTGCCGGTCTGGAAGATGTCCACCACGAACTCATCGTCGTAATCGCCGTTAATGACCTTCTGAGAGGCATCGACGATCGCATCTGAGAGCTCTGCGTCCAGTGTTCCGAGGTCTTTGTTGACCACTGCTGCGGACTGCTTCACCTGGCCGATGGCCTTGATGAAGGAGCGGCCGAAGCGGAGGTTCGAGATCGGGAAGTTCTGGCGGGCGCGCTCGGTGTTGCCGCCGAAGTAGGCGTCAGCAGGGACGCAGAGAGGGCCCATCGAATCTCGCTCAAGGCGAGTTCCTGGCGGGCAGTTTTCAGAGGCGTCGTTCGTTGCCATTTCTCACTCCTGTTGAGCGGGTGTTAACAGAAAATCGCGAAGGTGGCGCCAGTTACGGCTGGCAACCGCCGCGGAGGCTCGTCTGAGGGGCTCCGCGAGAGGGACTAGCAGATGCCGGTCTATGGACCTAAAACCAATGGTAACCGAGACCAGCGCAGGTGGCGGCGCGGGCCTCTTCGCAGGTGTAGCGCGGCAGACGGCGCATGGCACTCCGGATTCGATGCCCGTGGCAATGTGGATGAAACCTCAAGATCGGGCATGCACCACCTGCGCATCCAACCCGTAGCAACGTGCAATCGGCAGTCAGCGCAACGCCGCTGGACGCTGAATGGCACGAATCGTTCTACGGAGGATGCAATGCGCGAGCACGGGTCGGACACCACAACTGCGACGATGCCAACCGACTCTACTGACCAGACGGCGGTCGCACATCTCACCTATCCGGCCGCTGCGGTTGAGCGTGCGCGCAAAATGCTGGAGATCGAGCGCAACCTCGAAAAGGTTTCCGACTCTCTCTTCGACACGATCGTCGCCAACGAGCTTGAGTCCGCGACTGCGCTGGCCACGCGGATGCTCGGCGACTATCGGCAGGCG
>JANQIZ010000344.1 GCA_028281895.1 Dehalococcoidia bacterium | reverse complement strand
TCAGCACTCATGCCGGGTGGGTGCTTGGCAACGAGGTCGTGCTTGAGTCGGACGAGGTTGACGCCGATGGGCAGGGACGGCTTCTCAGGTATGTCTGGGTTGGCGAAGCCATGGTCAACCTGAACCTGGTCGCATCCGGATTCTCCCGTGCTGGCGACACAGACGGCAATGATCGTTATGCGAACCTCTTCTCGCACGCAGAGCAGGTCGCTCGTATCGACGGCAGAGGTATCTGGGAAGGCTCCGAAGAGGGCACCGAGCAGTCAGCCGGGTTGCCGGCACAGGGCGTGAGGCCCGAAGAGGACGCCGGGCTTTCATGAGCGATGCCGTGCCGGCGCCACATCGGGGACGCCCGGGACGCTGGGACGTTCTTTCGAACCCATCGTTCAGACGCCTCTGGGCGATCGGTGGAGCATCGACGGCGATGCGCTGGCTCGACACCGTGGCGGTCGGCGCGTTCGTGCTGGAGTTGACAGGCTCTCCGTTCGATGTAGCTCTCTCGTTCTTCTTCAGGATGATCCCGATGTTTGCCTTCGGCGCATACATCGGCGCTGTCTCAGACAGGCTTAACAGGCGAGTCATCCTCGCCACAGCCTTTGCCACGCTGGCGGTCGTCTACATGTTGCTGACCGCTGCGGTGATCACCGACGTCATCAAGGTCTGGCACATCTATGTCGGCGCGTTGATGGCGGGCGCTGTGTGGGCGACGGACTTCCCTGTGCGCCGGGCGATGGTGAGCGAGGTGGTGAAGCGGGATGAGCTCGGAACGGCGATGGGCCTTGACCTGGCGACAAGCAATTTCATGCGCATTCCAGGTCCGTTCCTCGGCGGATTCCTGCTCGACTACGTTGGCATGGATGCCGTCTACGCTCTTGGCGCCACTCTGTTCATAGTTGCCGCGATCGTCGCAGTGTCTCTCAGCTACACGCCGGGAGCCAGGGCGTCGGAGGCGATCGGACCGCTGCGGAACATCGTGGAGGGCGTGAAGTACATACGGCGCGATTCGATCATCATCACGGTGCTTGTCATAACCGTGATCATGAACATGTTCGCCTTCCCGTACCAGTCGATGGTGCCTGTGATCTCAGAGCGGACCTTCAATGTGAGCAACACGCTGATGGGCCTGTTGATCAGCGCCGAAGGCGTCGGCGCGACGCTTGGCGCGCTGTGGGTCGCTTCCAGGGCGACGCCTGCGTTCTACAGCAGGATCTATTTCTGGGGCTCAGTCCTGTTCCTGCTGATGATTCTCTCGTTCAGCAGAGTTCCGTGGTACGGCGTGGCGATACCTGTGATGTTCATCGCCGGCTTCGGAATGTCAGGCTTTGGGACGATGCAGAGCATCATGGTGATATCGACTACGCCCGCCGAGATGCGAGGGCGTGTGCTGGGCGTACTGGCGGTGACGATTGGCACCGGCCCTGTTTCGGCGCTGGCGATTGGAGCCCTGGCCGAAGCTCTTGGCGCGCCGGCCGCGGTGATGATCTTCGCGACCATCGGGCTCGTGCTGGTGCTGATAACCCTGGCGTTCTCACGCGGCTTCCTGGCATTCAGGGATGCGAGGCCGATACAGGAGAGAACCGACGCCCTGCGCTCAACCGTCGGCGTCCTCCAGGGCGATGGCGACGATAGCGAAGGTCGTGGCAAGGATGATGGCCCAGATCACAAGTCGAGGCCAGGAGATGCGAGGACGCCTCTCGGGGTCGTTTCCGTTCATTCTGGTGAGCCACCCATTTCGCAATCCGAATCGCTGATCGATGCAAGCGGCGAGCAGCAGAAGGGCCAGGATCCTTCGTGACCGAGGCTGCCGGACAACGATACCGCCTCGTCGCGCTCGATGTGGACGGGACCATCGCCCGCAAAGACTACACGGTGCCTGGCGAGGTGATCGATGCGATCGGCGACGCTATGGCCAGCGGCGCTGTGGTGTCGCTGGTGACAGGCCGCATACGCGCCTCTGCTCTGCGATACGCGGACATCTGCCGAACTAACGGTCCGACTGCGAGTCACCAGGGCGCAATCATCACTGTTCCGGGAGGCGAGACGGACCTGCACAGCGAGCGGCTTTCTGCGAGTACGGCACGCACTGCGCTTAACCGCATCCGCGAAACCGGCTCTGAGGCGATCGTTTTTGCGGAGGACGAGATCTGGGTCGAGGCAGAGACCGAATGGTCGTCCGGCTATGCGGAGCGTATGCAGAAGAAGCTGCGGATGGACAGGAGCCTCGATGAGATTGCCGGGATCGGACCTGTGGTTGTGATGGCGGTGGACGATCCGCAGCAGATCGCCGACCTGGCAGAGCGGCTGAGGAGCGAGATCGGCAGCGTCGCCGCGGTGACCCACTCGCTTCCCCACTTCTGTGAGGTGACGTCTGCCAGGGCCACGAAGGCGCACGCTCTCGAGCGCATATCCAGCGACCTTGGCATTCACGCTTCCGAAGTGATCGCAGTTGGCGATGGCGAAGGCGATCTCTCGATGATCCAATGGGCTGGACTCGGCGTGGCGGCTGGCGATGCGCACCCGCAGGTTCGCGCTGTCGCCGATGTATCTGTAGCAGGTCCTGAAGAGTACGGCGTAGCAAAGCTGCTCCAGTCGCTGCTTCAGCAGGGTAAGCTAGGCGGCTAGCTCGAAGTTTCACACTTGCAGGAGAGTTCGCAGACCTTGTCCAAAGTCACCACCCCCGGAGGCCATATCGTCGTTCTAGGCGGTCTCAACATGGACCTCATGATCGAGACGCCGCGGATCGCCGGACCCGGAGAGACGACGGAAGGCACCCGCTTCTACACGGCCCCCGGAGGCAAAGGCGGAAACCAGGCCGTCGCAGCGGCCCGGCTTGCGAAAAAATCCAGCCAGGTGCACATGGTTGGCAGGGTTGGGACCGACTCGTTCGGAGCCGAGATGCGGGACTTCCTGGACAGCAACGGCATCGTCACCGGCCGTCTTGCGAGCGACGAGGAGACCGCATCAGGAATCGCCGCCATATTCATCGACCCGACCGGCGAGAACTATGTCAACGCCGTCTACGGAGCCAACGCGAATTGCGATACAGAGCAGGTCGAAGCGGCGCGCGAGGCGCTTGAGGGCGCGAGCGTGCTTCTCTGCCAGCAGGAGGTTCCGCTCGATGTGACGTTCGAGGTGATGAAGATAGCGAAAGAGATGGGCGTCACGATCGTGCTCGACCCTGCTCCCGCCCGTGACGTTCCAGATGCCTTCTACGACTACCCGGACATACTCACACCGAACCAGGGCGAGGCCGAATCGCTATCTGGCATAGCGGTGTTCGACGAGACCTCGGCCGCGGTGGCAGCGAAGATCATTCGGGAGCAGGGAACGCCGACTGTCATCGTTACGCTTGGCGACGAAGGCGCGCATGTTGAGTCTGATGGCATCTCGCTCTACATGCCGGCTTACCGGGTGCGGGTAGTTGCCTCAGTGGCCGCAGGCGATGCCTTCAATGGCGGTCTGGCTATCGGCCTCTCAGAGGGTGCTGATCTTGTCGATGCGGCGAAACTCGGAATGGCTTCCGGCGCATGGTGCGTTTCACAGGACGGCGCTCAAGAAGCAATGGGCACCCGCAACGAGGTCGACTCCCTTATGGGCTAGAAGCAGGCTACGGCCCTATTCTTCCAGCAGCCCACACTCCACGAACGCCTTGCGAAGCTGAGCCTCCTGATCTGGCGTCAGCGGCGATGTTGGCTTGCGCGGCACGGTCGCTTCGTAGCCGAGCATATTGAGACCGGCCTTGAGCGCAGCCGTGCCCCAGGACATGCCAAGGAAATCGGCGTGAGTCATCGACTGCTGGATTCGGTTCGCCTCCTCGAATTTGCCCTCCATGGACAATTCGAGAATCTGCTTTACCAGTCCAGGACCCCAGTTGGCGAAGAACATGCAACCCCCGTTCGCGCCGAACATGCCTCCCGGCAGGACGATGCTCCCGTTGCATGTCCACAGCTTCACATCTGGAGCGATGAACTGCGGGATGCGGCACTCCCAGCGATAGTTGAGCGAGATGATGTACGCGAAGACGTTGTCCATCGCAGTGATCTCCCCTATCTGCTCCGGTGTGGCGTCAGGGTTGAGGCCCGCCCTTGGCTGGTGGATCACTACGACAGGAACAGGGCTTTTCTTCGTCACCTCTTCGTAGTAGTCGATTGGACCGGATGATGCCCGGCCGTTGCGCGCAGCTCCCGGTATGCGCACCCGCACCATGTCGGCGCCCGCCTCGGCATACACATTCGCAAGCCTCACCGCCTCGGTTGGCGAAGGAGTGTCGATACCTGCGATCACGAACCGCTCGCCACGATGCGCCTCTGAAACCGTCTTGACCGCCGCCACCTTGTCGCCTTCTCCGAAGTGCAGCTCCTCGCCGCCATAGGAGACGACCACGAACCCTGAAAGATCAGTGTCCAGCCACCGCTCGATGTTCCGAGCAAGCTTGTCGTGGTCAAGCGAGTCATCCTCGCGAAGCGGCATAGGCGTTGGTGCGACGATGATCGGATCGGTGTCAGGTACAGGCATGCGAGTCTTCCGTGTTGGCGTGCTGGCTGGTAGTGAAGCTTTCTCCAGGCTTTCCGTAGAGAAGGTCTCTGGAGTGAGACCGCATTGTACGCACGCAGGGACGCAGCGATAGCGAGGTGAAACGGTCGACCGGATCGGGTGATCGAGCCTGTCTCAACCGAAACCAAACCCTGGAGGTCTTGACTCGTTTGGCCCGCGGACTACGATTCCAGCATGGCTGGAACCGGCTTCACATATGGCGAGCTGCATGAGCTGTACACCGCGGGACCCGAGCGTGAGCGCGCGGTGGAGTTCAGGTTTAGCAGTGGCATCGCCGGTGACCTGACTCTCATCTCAGGCGACGAGCCGATAATCGGTGAGATCTACGTTCTCAGCGAGGGCGACAGGGCTCGCAGGATCGAGATCACAGGAACCTTCGCTCCTCAGCTTGCAGTCGTAGGCTCCGAAGAGACTCACCGGGCACGCGTCGAATACCAGTTCAGAGTGGTCTAGCTCCAACCGCAGATGCCATTCCGGCAGGCATGCCTCTGAGCTAGAATCCGGCGATCGCGCCACCCGATTCAGACGCCGGAGATCTATGGCTATCAAGCTCGGCTATTCCACCTACGCCCTATCGATGCTCGACCCGTTCGACGCGCTTCCAAAGATTCGCGAGACGGGCTACGAGGCTATTGAGATCGCCATGGGAGACGCCTGGCCGACGACGCCAAAGAGCTTCACTCCGCCTGAGCAGATTCGACTGGCCACGCTTGCGAAGAGCCTGGGGTTTCCATCGCCCGTTCTGTTCGGCAACTTCGATGTATGCGCCCTGGACGACAAGTCTGAGATGGACCTGACTCTGGCCAAGCTGCGCATGGCGGGCAGGATGCATTTCGACGACACGCCGATCCTGATCACGACCACTGCAGGGCACTCCGCGCCGCCGTGGGAGAC
Organism: Dehalococcoidia bacterium; assembly: GCA_028281895.1. Lineage (GTDB taxonomy): Bacteria > Chloroflexota > Dehalococcoidia > Lucifugimonadales > Lucifugimonadaceae > JAJCYX01. Next base: position 4,892 of record JANQIZ010000344.1, on the reverse strand, counting down.
CGGCAAACAGCAGATCAGGGATGCCTTTATGCGGCTGGCGGACCTGGCTGCAGACCACAACGCTATCATCGCGATCGAGCCGCATGCCGGGACCGACTTCGAGACTCCTGAAAAGGCGAAGTGGATGATGGACGAGACGCAGCATCCCAACCTGACGCTGGACCTGGACATCTCCCATTTCTACGTCGAGGGCGCAGAGGTCGCACACAGTGTGGAGACCTGTGCTCCGTACTCGTCGATGGTCCACATCAAGGACGGCGAGAAGGTGGACGGCGAGGTTCGCTACTGCCTCACGGGCGATGGGAAGATCGACATTCCGCTGTTCCTGCGCTCATTGAGGGACAACGGAGTCGGCGATCTGCCAGTGTTCGCCGAGGTCAGCGTCCAGCAGTCGCGGCAGCATGACTACAAACCATGGGAAGTGGCGCAGTTCTGCTACGACGCGCTGCGAGAAGCAGAGAAGGCGATGTAGCTTCCCCGCTCCCCTACTCATTGACACGGCATCGCCGCAGTGAGACCGTTTCGGGCATCTGAATAGACTCAACAAGTCGGAAGTCCGGGGAAGCCCACATGTCAGACAACTTCGCGTTTGTACCAGCCACAGAGCTTGCCGCACGCATCCGCCGGAAGGAACTCTCACCGGTCGAGCTGATGCAGTGGACGCTTGATCGCATCGACTCACTGAATCCTGACCTTGGCGCGTTCATCACTGTGATGCACGAGCAGGCTATGGACGATGCGAGGACTGCAGAGCAGGCGGTGGCGAAAGGGAGCGACTTGGGGCCGCTTCACGGCATCCCTGTTTCGATCAAGGACCTGGAGGGTGTGAAGGGCGTGCGGATGACTCACGGCTCACTGCCTGATGACGAGATCGCCGACTCCGACGCGCTCTGCACGGAGCGAATCCGGGCAGCCGGCGGCATCATCATCGGCAAGACCAACACGCCTGAGTACGGACATGCCGGAACGACTGAGAACAGGGTGTTTGGTCCCTGCCGGAACCCGTGGGATGTGACTCGGACCTCTGGCGGCTCGAGCGGCGGAGCGGGGGCATCGGTGGCAGCGGGCATAACGGCCATCGCGCAGGGAAGTGACGGCGGCGGGTCTGTCAGGATTCCCGCTGCGCTATGTGGGATCTACGGCCTCAAGGCCACACAGGGAAGAATCCCTCGGCGGCACGCCGGCTCATACAACCTTGTGAACAATTCGTCGGTCGGCCCGATGACATGGACCGTCGAGGACGCAGCGGTCTTCACGAACGTGCTCGCTGGACCGTCTCCAGATGCCGAGTACCGCACCATTGCTGAGACCCCACCGGATTTTACAGCCGGACTCAAAGACGGCGTGGCTGGCATGAAGATCGGACTGGATACTTCGAGTCTTGGCGGTGCGGCATGCAGTCCAGAGATCAGGGAGTCCGTTGCCAGCGCTGCGAAGGTCTTTGAGGAGCTGGGAGCGAATGTCGAGGAGGTTGAGTTTGCTCCAGAGCCGCACGAAGAGATCGAGCGGAAGTTCCTCGACTTCTTCTGCGGAAGCGGCATCTACAGGTTCGGCCGCTTGCTCGACAACCCCGAAACCGCTTCACGGCTAACCGATTACTTCACGGAGAACCTGCAGCGCGGCAAAGCGCTGTCTGCTGCCGACTACATGACGTCTCTCGATGCGGTCGGCATGTACCGAACCTACACAAACAGGTTCTTTGGCAACTTCGATCTGCTCTTGATGCCTGTGACGGCGACCACCGCTTTCGAGATCGACAACTTCCCAATGGAGATCGATGGACAGGCTGTCAGGGATCGCCGATGGGGCTTCATCCCGTACACCTACATCTTCAACATGACAGGCAACCCGGCAGCGAGCGTGCCTTGCGGCTTCGATTCGCAGGGGATGCCGATAGCTCTGCAGGTGATCGGCGATATGCGGGCCGAAGCGACAGTCCTAAGGGCATCGGCGGCGTTCGAGGAGGCAAAGCCCTGGGCTGGCAAAGTCCCGGAGCTTGCAGGCTAAGGCTTCCTGATCGCCGGGCGTTGTCCAGAGGTTCGCTGCGCTACTCCAGCCAGTAGGTCCGTACGGCAGTTCCGCGGAACAGGGCATCCTTCTCACTGGACGTGAATCCCGATGCGATGCGTTTGAAGGCGTTCCACAGCACGCCGTAGGAAACGGACTGCTTGTCAACCGGGAAGTTGCTCTCAAACATGCAGCGGTCCGAACCGAACTCTTCGATGCAGTGGAGATACCACGGCGCCATGACCTCGGCGATCTCTTCCGAGCCTGGAGGCGCAGAGCGCTCATGCCAGTCCCTGCCACCCAGCGGCATGCCGAAGCCACCAAGCTTCACCACAACGTTGCCGCAACCTGAGAGTTCAGTGATGCCAGTCTTCCATGATTCGAAGACTTCCTCATGACGAGAGGAGTAGCTGCCCATTCCGATCGGGCCGCCGATGTGGTTGAGGATGATCGGCACGCCCGGGAAGGCTCTCGCGAGGTCGGCAAGTTCGGTCAGTTGAGGGTGGTAGAGCCATGCCTCAAAGCTCATGTCCAACCTATCGAGGGCCTTGAAGCCTTGGCGGAACGAGGCATCAGCCATTAGCCCGTGCGGCGGATTCTTGTACCTGGTGAGCGCGGGATCGGCGTCCCACACCGCCGCGTGCCGAATGCCGCGAAACCGGTCTCGGCTGGCCGCTCTGTGCTCAAGTAGAACGTCTTCTACTGCATCGCCAAGCGTCAGGTCCGCATACCCCACGATTCCTGCGGCTACCCTGGTGTCGCCGTACTGGCCACTCGCACTCATTGCGGCGATGCCCTGCACGAACTCCGTCTCGCCGACGGGACTCATGGCTTCCGGACCGTCTTTGCGATACATCGAGCTGCATTCGACGAAGACCGTCTCAGTGATGTTGTGGCCTGAATCGATATCGCTCAGCAGCTCGTCAAGCATGTAACGGCCGCCCGGACGGATCTCTGATCTGTCCCAGAAGTGGTGATGCGGATCACAGATCGGCAGATCGGGCTCGATGGCCTCCTCAGTCGTCTGTGCGTGCCAGGTATCGAGATCGGTAGTCACAATCGACTTCCTCCAACGGGCGATCGGGTGCGGTGCCCGCCCGGTTTGCCCCGGTCTACAAGGAGGGCCGCTCGGCGAAATCGCACCGGCGGCCCTTACGGATTGCTCTCGTTTGGCCCGCCTACACAGGCATCTGGCGACCGGTGATCCTGCGGCCGATCTGCGCTGTCTCCTCACCGCCGCCTGAGATGATTCGAGCACCCCAGTCGATCAGGAACTGAACGTTCTCTTCTCGGCTCTGGTTCGGGTCGTTCCATGAGCTCAGGAAGTACAGCTTGTTGTCATCGCAGGCCTTCTTGACCACGTTGCGAGCGTTCTCCATCTCCGGCGGGTAAGGCGGGTCGTGAGCATCTTCGTAGCCGTACGACATGCCCATGTCGCCCGGTCCCCATTCAGCGAACGCCAGCCCGGGAACCTTTGCGATGAAGTCGGCATTGGCCACCGACTCTCTGCTCTCCAGCTTCAGGCCGATGAGCAACTCGCCGTTCGGGTTGAGAGGCCACGGATCTGCGAGCTTCGTGTATTCAGGACCGGACACTCCCCAGATCTCTGCCGGGTAGCCCTGCCCGCCAGCCCCGCGCTGACCCTGAACAAGGCCGTGGTCGAGGCCATCTTTCTGGAACGGATAGCGGCACTCCTCGATGAATGCGCGCACGGCATCTGCCTGCCTGGCGTGGGTGTGGAGGATGCCGTGGACACCGGCGGAGAGAACCTGCCTGATCTGCCATGCGTTGGCGCGAACCTCGTCGACAGTCCGGCAGTTTGAGGGCAGCGTCGAGATGACGGTCGGCGTTCGGTGGCCCGCAGCAGTCGGACCGCCGTCGACCAGGCCCTTCATGAACTCGCGCAGCCCCTGCGTGTTGAACGGGTAGTGCTCGAAGTCGGTGATGAGAAAGTCGGCCCACGTCCTGGCCTGCACGAGGCCGTTGTCATAGGTGAGCGGGCCTGTTCCTGTGTAGTACAGGTTCTCGCCGGCCTCAAGTAGCTCGATACATCGGTTGATTCGCTTTGGCATTTTTATTCCTGTCTGGTGACTGTGACTCTCTGGTGGCGGCCGGAGGCCTACACCGGCATGGTCCTGCCTGTGATCTTGCGGCCTATGTCCGCGGTGTCTCTTGTCGGCGCTCCGATCAGCCGTGAGCCGAGCTCCTTGATGATGAACTCTATGCGCTGCACGTCCGACATCGAGTCGTCGTTCCAACCGCTGTAGAAGGCGACGCCATTGGCGTCGAGAGCCGCCTTCACGGTGTTGCGGGCATCGTTCATCACCTCCGGGTACGGCGGGTCGTGGCTGTCCGAGAACCCGAACGACATGCCCATGTCGCCAGGTCCCCATTCAGCGAAGCCGATACCCGGCACCGCGGCCGTGCGATCGACGTTTGGCAGGCAGTGCCTGTCCTCGATCTTGAGACCAAGCAGCAGCTCGCCCTTCGGGTTCAGCGGCCACGGATCGGCGGCCTTCACATACTCGCCCTGATCGAGTCCCCAGATCTCTGCAGGCTGTTTCTGTCCACCACCACCGCGCAAACCTTCCGGAAGCTCGTCCCTGCCAAGCTCCTGGAACGGATAGCGGCTCGCAGCAACGAACCACTTCACCGCCTCGGGATCACGGGCGTGCGTGTGCAGCAGTCCGTGTGCGCCGGTCGAGAGCACGTGTCGCATCTGCCACGCGTTTGCCCGCACCTCCTCGACGCTGATGCAGTTGGAAGGCAGCGTGGTCAGCACTGTCGGCGTGAGATGGCCGCTCGGTGTCGGACCGCCGTCTTTGAGACCTTTCATGAACTGGGTCAGACCACCGATGTCGAAGAAGTGGTGCTCGAAGTCCATG
>JANQIZ010000329.1 GCA_028281895.1 Dehalococcoidia bacterium | reverse complement strand
GCATTTTCGAACGCGATACCAGGTTGAGCCATGGGTGGCGCAGCCGCCGACCATGAACGTCTATCAGCCCGACATCGGCCGCACCGGGATCTCAGACTTCATTCGGCAGAGAGATATGGCTGCCGCGGCTGGGATTCCGACAACGCCGCATATGGGCACAGGAGTCTCGATCTTCCAGGCAGCCACGCTGCAGTGCGCCGCAGTCGCATCTCCCGAGTATCTGCAGGAGTTCCAGGGCGGACTTTCTGACAAGCTGGGTGACGCATCGGACACCGCCTGGGCCTACGCAGACGGCGCCTTCAAGCTGCCGGACCGCCCGGGACTGGGAGCAGATCTCGACGAATCGGCCATCGAACAGTTCATTGTGAAACAGTGATGAACCTCACTACCGAATCGCTACTCCCGGCATCGCCTGCCACACTCGATGCGAAGTGAGCAGCGCAACCGGCGGCTCGCCCGACTCATCGCCAGCTGGACCTGAGACGGACGCGCAAGAAGCCAGGGCGACAAGCCCGGTCTCCACGCCTCCAAGGTCTGGACTCGCTGCAGCGCGAGAAGTGCTGACGATCCGCGATTTCCAGTTCCTGCTCATCGGCAACGCCATGATGTTCGCCGGGTTCCAGGTGCGGAACATGGGGCAGGCATGGCTTGTGCTGGATCTCACGGAATCGTCCTTCTGGGTGGGAATCGTCAACGCGATGCCAGGCATCGCCATAATGGCGACGTCACTGCTTGGCGGCGCTGCGGCCGATCGGCTGGAGCGATGGAAGATCCAGGTCTTCACCAAGTTCGTGATCGCCTCGATGGCGTTCCTGACCGCGTTCCTGGTCACATCAGGCGTTATCTCCGCATGGCAGCTCATTCCGATTGGTCTTGTGACAGGCACGATGTTCGCTTTTCACAACCCCGCAAGCCAGGCTTTCGCGATGGACATCGTCGGACGCGAGCGGCTGATGAGCGCTGTCTCGCTGAACACCACGCTGTCGCAGACAGCTACCGTGGCCGGCCCGATGCTTGGCGGATATCTGCTGGCAACAGGACTTGACTCAGCGTTCTATCTGCTTGGGGCTCTGTACGGCATCGGATTCGTGGTGACAGTTCTCATCCGCGCCAGGAGCACGCCTGGCTCCACGAAGCAGTCCAGTGTTCTCGATGACATCAGGGAGGGGATCAGATATTCGGCAGCCAATCCGGTGATCAAGTGGCTGCTGATCATGTCTCTCGGAGGGCTGTTCACTGGCATATTCCAGGTAGTGACTCCGCTATTCGCCAGGAACATCCTGGACGTTGGAGAGATCGGATACGGAACCATGGTTACAGTCCAGGGCTTTGGCACGCTCACAGGATCGTTCGTCCTGGTTCTCACTGGAGAGGTCAAGAACAAGTCGGCGCTGCTGTTCGGAGCGATGGTGATGATGAACGGCGCGATGGCGGTCTTCGCTTTCTCAAGCTTCTACCCGCTCACGCTGGCGATGCTGTTCCTTATAGGAGCGGGATTCGGCGTCTGGTTCATCACGGTTCCGACCTTGATCCAGACTCGATCTGATGAGCGCGTGCGCGGTCGTGTCATGAGCATCTTCTTCATGATTGCGCTTATCTTTCAGCTTGGCTGGATACTGGGCGGCGTGCTGGACGAGTTTATCGGCACGCGCCAGACGACTCTGGTGGCGGCGTGTGGCTCAATGGCGATTGTCGCACTCACGTTCCTGTTCTCACGCGACCTGCGCCGCTTAAGCTGAGCAAGTCGATCCGCTGCCACTTGAGACGGAGCTGAGGCCCCATACCCGCATGGAGGGATGGCCGTTGGCAGACGACGGAAAGTCGCCGGGATCACCGGTCCGGCCGAGACCGAATCCGTTCGTCGCGTTGAGGCAACGGGACT
>JANQIZ010000117.1 GCA_028281895.1 Dehalococcoidia bacterium | reverse complement strand
CGCTGGATTCGGCCTCTGCATGAACGCTCTCAACGGACCATCACGGCGCAGCGGAGTCGGCTGGTACTTCATCGTTCGTTCGATCTACGAAGCGCGGTCACTCGACACGCTGATCGTAAAAGTTCGCTCAGCTCGCCGGGCGATGACGGCCAATGCCGCCATGATCACGCCTGAAGGTCCTGCCGACATGGAGATCACGCTCGATTCGGTGGAGCTGCTGCGCGCTGGCGAGGCGGAAACGCCCGTCCACACAAACCACTGTGTTCACGAGAGCCTTGTCGGCTACAACGAGTCGCACGCCGACGCAATCTACGGGCAGTCGTTCGAGCGCAAGGCCCGCGCCGAGGAACTGCTTGGGGATGCCGCAGACTCATCTGGCAACGGCAAGATCGGGGTCACAGACGTGATGTCGATCCTGTCTGATCGTCAGGGATATCCCACTTCAATCAACCGGTTCCCGAACGATGACTCGCAGACCGGATGGCAGAGGTCCGTGGTTTCGATAGTGATGGAGCCTGATGCGGGGGAGATGCACGTATCGAGAGGCAACCCCGGCGATAATCCATACGAGCTGTACGAACTGGACTAACAGATAAACCGTCCATTAGAAGGGATCGATCAGCAGTTGCGACTCACCAAGAGCATGTCCGTCGGCGCCGGAATCGGATTCATCTTCGGCATCGTTTTCGCGGTGCTGTCTGCATTCAACGTGGATGAAGATGAGACCAGCGTTGGCTATGCCATCGCGGTCAGCCTGCTCATCGGCATGCCGATCATCGTGGTGATGGGCACATTCGCAGGGTGGCTGTGGGACATCTTCATCAAGGGGAAGAAGAGGCCGGAGTAGTGAGAAGGTTCGCACAGCCAGCCCTGGTGTCAGTCACGCTTCTTGCCCTTGTGCTGCTGGCAGCAGCAGCCTGCACATCAAGCGGGCCGGCCACTCCAGCGCCAACCGGCACGCTGTCGGGAACCGTTTCGATCGGCCCTCTGTGTCCGGTGGAGCCATGCACAGTCACGACGAATCCGTTCGAAGGTCTCGAAGTGGTGATCTCGCACCTGGGCGGAACAGAGGCGGCGCGCATACTGGTGCAGCCGACAGGCTCGTACTCAGGCGTTGTGCCGTCAGGAGAGATTGCGGCGACGCTTGAGCCGTGCGAGTGGCTGGGCTGCCAGTTCGGGTTTCCGCTCACAACCAGCGTCGCGGCCGATGGTGTGACGACTCTCGACTTCGATATCGATACGGGGATCAGGTAGCGCGGGAGCCGACAGAGGCTTCTATCGCTTCAGCCTGAGCAGCCTGAGTAATCGGTCGAGAAGGCCTTGTGCGCCTCCGGGGCGGATCGTCCGCTGGGCGCGTTCTGTCGAGCACCTGTGACAGGTGCAGTAGGGCGGATGGTTCCCGCCTCTGTATGCCTTCTCATCCATGCCGATTCTGACCCCATTTGTCTGAAGTCAGACCGCGATAGGGCTCCTTCCAATCGTCTCACAACAGCCGTCGGCATGTGTGAAGGATTCGTTGAGCAACAAAAAATGGCCGGGCGCGGTTAAGCGCTCGGCCATCTGTTCCAGCTATCCGGAGCGGAATCTACGCGGTCTTCTGGATGCCCATATCGGGCTGCCCGGCCTCGGCTCGCGCCTTGGCCTTAAGCGCCCAGTTCACGCACATCTCGACCTCGCCAGTTTCCCAGGGCTTGGTGATGTAGTCCCTGGTTCCGAGCTGAACAGCGCGGACCATGGCGTGTCGGTCACCCTGAGCTGTGACCATAATGACGGCGACGTTGGAGGTCTCAGGATTCGACTTGAGGCGCTGCAGCACCTCGAGCCCGTCCATCTGCGGCATCGCAATATCGAGAAGGATCACATCAGGCGACATGGTTGTTGCCTGCTCAAGACCCTGCATTCCGTTCTCGGCATGCAGAACCTCGTGCCCCTCTTCCTCAAGCAACGCGGCAAGTGCGTCCCTGATCTCCTCGTGGTCATCGACAACCAGTATTTTCGACATCGAATGAAGTCCCCTACCTCTCGGTCAGTTCGTCTGTGAACCACCGATAGTTCAATGTTCAGTATCGAGTTTGCAACGCAGACTGGAGTGGGAGTTGGCAACAAGGTGTTAACTGGGTGTGCATCAAAAAAACCTCAGTTACCGCAAAGTCACCCAACTGTGACACATGATTTCGAGTTGTCTGGTAACCGTGTCTAGCATGCAGCCATGCTTGCAAAGGCAAAGACATGCGCAATAGTCGGCCTCGATGGGACTGTAGTGGACGTTGAGGCTGACATCTCGCCCGGACTTCCCGCTTTTCACGTTGTGGGACTGCCAGATGCTGCTGTACAGGAAGCGCGCGAGCGGGTCAGATCGGCGATCCGCAATTCGGGCGCTGAGTTCCCGATGCGGCGCATCACGGTGAGCCTGGCGCCTGCCGATCTCCGAAAGTCCGGCCCTGCCTATGACTTGCCAATAGCCATGGGACTCCTGATGAGCTCAGGGCAGGTTCCGGACTCGCTTTCCGGCTCGCTGCTTCTGGGTGAGCTGGCGCTGGACGGAAAGCTGAGGCCAACGCCGGGAATGCTTCCGATGGTCGCAGTGGCGAAATCAGCCGGAGTGAAGACCGTTTTCGTTCCAGCGCACAACGCTAGAGAAGCGGCGCTTGTCCACGGCATGGAGGTGATGCCGGTCGATTCGCTCGCTCAACTCGTCTCCCACGCCCGCGGGACTTCCAATATCGAGCCTTTCGATGGCAGACGAGCCCCATCTGGCGGGTCAGAAGCGCCACTGGCTGACAAGACTCGCTGGCCTGATCTCGCGGATGTCAGGGGGCAGGAGCACGCGAAGCGCGCAATGGAGGTTGCGGCCGCTGGAGGGCACAACCTCTTGATGACTGGACCGCCGGGCTCTGGGAAGACGCTTCTGGCAAGGTCGCTGCCATCGATTCTGCCTGAGATGAGCGCTGATGAAGCGCTTGAGGCTACGAAGATCTACTCGGTCGCCGGTCTGCTGCCTGCGGGAAGCCCGTTAATGGAGCGCAGACCTTTCCGCTCGCCTCACTACACGATCTCGAACGCTGGTCTTGTTGGCGGTGGCGCGATTCCGAGGCCTGGCGAGATCACACTGAGCCACAGGGGAGTGCTGTTCCTGGACGAGCTGCCGGAGTTCGGACATGCCGCGCTGGAGGTTCTCCGGCAGCCTTTGGAAGATCGAGTGGTGACGATCAGCAGGGCGCAGGGAACGGTGACCTTTCCTGCCAACTTCATGCTTGTGGGCGCGATGAATCCGTGTCCATGCGGCTACTTTGGCGATGCTGAGAAGGCATGTTCCTGCGCCATCTCCGCTGTCTCCCGATACCAACGCCGCATATCCGGTCCCTTGATGGACAGGATGGACATCTTTGTCGATGTGCCGCGGGTGGAGTACGAGAAGCTGGTGACGCCCGCCGTGGCGGAGTCGTCTGCCGATGTGCGCTCACGCATTAACGATGCCAGGCAGGGCCAACTGAGCCGTTTTGGCGGAACTCCACTGGTTACGAACTCGGATATGGGCTCTACAGAGGTGTGGGAGCATTGCCAGCTTGATGACTCGGCAAGGTCGCTCTTGCAGATGGCCATGAGCCAGCTTTCGCTGTCGGCACGCGGCTTCCACAGGGTGCTGAAGGTCGCACGGACTATCGCCGACCTCTCAGGCAGCGACGTCATCAAGACTTCGCACCTTGCGGAATCGCTCCAGTACCGTCCGCGACCGGTCATGTAGCGGGCGGCCAATCCGCCTGCAAGAGTCACCGGCTACGAATCGGTCTCAGGCAGACTAAGCCGCTTGAACCTCGCCCAGCTCGGCGATGCTGAAGATCACGCTGAACGCCCTGCAGTAGATCATCACAGCGTTGTGATCCGAAACATTCACGCTCGCCGGAATGCCGTAGTTCTGGTTGCCCCGGTTTCCCTTCAGCCTGCCAAGGTCCACATATCCCTGATCCTTGTCCCGGCCCTCCGGGTCCTGCATCAGAAGCACGAACAGGTCAGGACCGTTAGTCACGTTCAGGTCTTCGAGACGAAGCACATGCTCTCCATCGTCAAGCCGGTAGACCGTCGCCGAGCCAGATCCGCGGTGCAGTCTGTCCTCATCCATGAACTGGCCCACCTTCAGTGAGACAGTAGACGGCTCTGCCATCGAGTCAGTCATCGAATCCGCAACATCGACATCCACCGCCGCCGCATCCTCCATTGTCGACTCCGCCTCAGCGCGAGTCACGCCATCAGGCAAAACCGCGTTCACGCTCCTGGGGAATTCCTCGTCAACCGTCTTGTTCAGGAACAGCGGAGAGCCAAGCCACCACGCGAGCGCAATAGCCGGTATCGCCAGCACCACGCCAATCCCAAGCAGTATCCGCCGATTCTTCGTTGCCGTCGCCCATCTGACCATCGCCATGCAAATCCCTCCCGGTCAACCATCCGGCTGCGCGCTGCGCACCGGCCTGCGAGAACTCCATCTGTTTATCAGTACGGAGATTTCTCCCTCTCACTCCCCGAATATCTTACGATTCGGTGAACTCCCACTCACGGCAGACGGCATCTCAATGTGTGTCGATCTTTTGACACTGGCATCTCATGCCGTATAACTACAGGCATGCTGATAACAACATCAGATGAGTTGCGGGAATTCTGCAACCGCGTATCCGGCCATCCTTTCGTCGCCGTAGACACCGAGTTCGTGCGGGAGCGCACCTACTGGCCGAAACTGTGCCTGATCCAGGTGGCGGTCGAGGGCCACGCGGCAGCCATAGACGCCCTGGCAGACAACATCGATCTGCAGCCTCTATACGACCTGATGCTGGATGAGAGCGTCCTGAAGGTGTTCCATTCGCCCGGCCAGGATCTCAGCGTCTTCCACACCGTGATGAAGGATGTGCCGCGTCCTATATTTGACACGCAGACAGCGGCGATGGTCTGCGGATTCGGCGAGCAGCCCGCGTACGCGTCGCTGGTGCGTTCAATACTCGGTGAGCAGGTCGACAAAGCGTCCCAGATGACGGACTGGTCGCGGAGACCACTGACGGAACGCCAGATCAACTACGCGCTTTCGGATGTGACGCACCTTGTGAAGATCTACGAAATTCTCAGGGACCGAGTAGACAACGCGGGCAGGAAAGAGTGGGTTGAGCAGGAGATATCGACACTCACTGATCCAAGCAGCTATGTGCCGGAGCCTGATGACCAGTGGCGCAGGGTCCGCATCCGCCGTCCCACCAGCAAGGCCCTCGCCGTCCTGCGGGAGGTCGCACGCTGGAGAGAGAACGCGGCGCAGGAGCGAGACCGGCCAAGAGCGTGGATCCTCAAGGACGACTCGCTGGCCGAGATCGCCGCGACCCAGCCTCGCAATATCGACCAGCTTGAGCGGGTGCGCGGGATCTCGATGCGATTCGCCGAAGGCAGCGACGGAAGGGCGGTCCTTGCGGCGATAAAACGCGCCGTTGAGTCGCCCGAGTCCGAATGGCCCGAGATTCCAAAGCGAAACGGGAGAGCAGAGCCTTCGGACACGCTGGTTGCGCTGCTGCAGGCGCTGCTCAAGATCCGCTCTGATGAGCACGAGGTGGCAACCGGCATGGTCGCAAACCGCCGAGAGCTGGAGCAGATCGCCGTCGATGACGATGCAGATGTCCGGGCGCTCAAGGGCTGGCGGCGAGAAGTGTTCGGCAGCGATGCGCTCAAGCTGAAGCACGGAAAGCTGGCGATAACCAGCAACGGCATCGGTGCCATAGCGGTAGACGTCAACGGGATTTAGTCACTCACCAGCGGAGTAAATGATGCGATCCGAGGTCTTCATAGCAAGCGCAGCCAGAACGCCGCTCGGCAAATTCGGCGGCAGTCTCTCCACTACATCCGCCACTGATCTGGGCGCTGCCGCCATATCGGCAGCCGTCGAGCGATCAGGCGTCGCTCCTGAAGCCG
>JANQIZ010000315.1 GCA_028281895.1 Dehalococcoidia bacterium | reverse complement strand
ATTTGCCTTCACAGTCCTGTCAACAGGAGTGTTCTCGGCTGAGAGGTCGAAGGACACAATCTACGCAGGACTTCAGGAGGCTCGCAGCTCGCTTGAGCCAAGGGGTGCGCTGATCGCATACTCAGCCACGCACGGCTCAGGTGGATCAGCAGCGACAACCGTCTACAAGGTGAGCTTCATCGTGGCGCCAGCAGTAGCTGGTGAATCGATCGACCTGACGCCTCCATACACCGCTGACGAGTCTGGAACCGATCCTGACATTAGCTCTGGCGCCGAGTACAGGACGCTGGTCTCGTACACGGACCAGAACCAGTTCCTGCCAGACGTTCCCTGGACCGTCGACTTCGTCGGTGAGGCTTCGAGCGACAACCTGCTTGAGGCTGGCGAAAAGGCCGAGATGACTGTCTGGTTGCTGCAGCGTGACACATCGCTTGCAATCACGGCCGATGATTCGGTCACAGACTGGACGGCCGACGCTAACGGAGCACACGGCATCCTGGCATCCGGCTCAATCCTCACGACGAACGACAAGTTCACGCTTGAGGTTAAGCCGAACGCTGGTTCAGTGATGACTCTGCAGCGAACGCTGCCGCCGAGAATCGACAACATCATGGACCTCCGGTAACCAGTCCAGTCGAGTCTGACAGGTAATTGCAGCAGCCACCGGTGAGATATCCGGTGGCTGCTCGCGTTCTGGAATGTGTGCGCAAGGTTGGGGGGTGACCACCGCATGTGCAGGTGGTGTGCCCACAAACGCCATCTTGAGGTGGTGGAAGTAGTGTGAACCTACCTACATGGGCGAATGGGGTGGCTGACCAGGAACGGCGTGGGCTCTGTCAGGTAACTGAGAAGACCGGATTCTGCGTTCTGGACGGACTGCGACGTGCAGTTGGAGACACTTCATATGCCGATGGGTCGGTACGGGAAAACCGTTTCGCGAAGAGGTATCACCGGTATCGAAACGGCGATCATCCTCATTGCGTTCGTCGTGGTGGCAACGGTGTTCGCCTTCACCGTGCTTTCAACCGGTGTCTTCTCCGCCGAGCGCTCCAAAGAGACCATCTACAGCGGTCTGCAGGCTGCTCGTGCCTCGCTGGAGCCTCGCGGATCCCTCATCGCATTCCGTGGCGGCTTTGGTGGAACGCCAACAGCGACCATCTACAAGGTCACCTTCATCGTTGCGCCCGCAGTCTCAGGCCAGGCGATCGATCTCACGCCTCCGTACACGGCTGATGACTCAGGCACTGACCCCGATATCAGCTCAGGAGCGGAGTACAGGACGCTCGTCTCATATATCGATGAGAACCAGTCACTGCCTGATGTTCCTTGGACGGTTGATTTCGTGGGACAGAGCAATGGCGACAATTTGCTTGAGGCTGGCGAAAAGGCGGAGGTCACGGTGTGGATCCTGCAGAGGGATAACTCCGTTTCCGATGTTGACGCGGCAAATGCCGTGACTGGATGGACGGCGGACGCGAATGGAGCACACGGAATCCTGGCTTCGGGAGGAACAATCCTGACACCAAACGATCCGTTCGCCATCGAGATTAAGCCGGACATCGGCGCAGTTATGACGCTTCAACGAGAGGTGCCGGTCAAGTTCGATCCGGTGATGGATCTCAGGTGATTGAGATAAGCAAAGAGACAGACAACCTGGCCCAGACGCGGCTCTCACAGGCAACCCTGACACTTGAGTCAGTGGCACCTGTTGCAGCCGGGTCACTTGTGCTTAAGGCGCATGGGCATGGAGGCGGAATTGGCCGATGAGAAGAGCCCGGAAGAGAGGCTCGAGGCCATACAGGCAGAGTTGAAATCGCTTCGGGACACGGTGTTTCCGATGCTGGCAGACATCCGGTCACGGCTGTTTGCCCAACAGCAACAACAGTGAGGTCCACTAAACCTTGGCTGGCGAAGACGCTCGTCTGAACGCAGGACTCAAGTCCGCTGAAGACGAACTCAATCTAATAAAGAACCAGGTCCAGCAGACATTGCTGGACATACGGGAGCACATCCTCGATGTGACCAACCCGTTCAATAGCGTCGCGCCCGGCGATCTCGATGACGGTGAAGAGATGAGCATCGAGGAGGGCGGTGTGGCCGGAGCCGCAGGCGAGAGCGGAGACGGCGAGGGGTCTGATGGCGAAGGCACGGGGGCTGGAGCCGAAGAGGATATCGAGACGATTGAGGAAGATCCTGAAGAGGAGATTCTGATGGAAGGCGACGGGGGACTTGGCGAGGAGTTCGTCGATGAGATCCCCGAAGATGAGTACATCGAGGAGTCTTCTGGCGGCGGTGGTGGTGGCGGAGGCGGCGGATTGATGGACATGCTGGAAGGCGCGGATGCCGAGGCCGTTGAAGGCGAAGACGAGGTAGTCGAGGGCTTTGAGCCTGACCAGGAAGAGATGCCTGATATCGAGTCTGAACTGGAAGAAGCGGAAGATGCGCTCACGGACGGCGAGCCTGTTTCTGATGCTGCCCCAGGGGACGGCACAGGCGATGGCGTGTCCAATGCTGTCGCAGCTGCCCTTTCAATCAATGTCGATCTGCTGACGATGGCGAGCCTGGTGCGCTGGACTGCGATGACCAGGGAGCGCATCGGCGCCAATCGAATGGACATCCTGCTGGATGCCTGCGAGATGGCCGGAAGGATCACACCCCAGATGAAGAGTGTGATCCATGCGCTGAGCGCGCTGGGTGATGAAGATGAGGACGGCATTCCGGTTCGAGACGTCGTTACGGCGATGGTTCGCATGGACGGAGTCCTGAATGCAGAAGGAAGCATGGAGAGCAATCGTCTTCTTGGACTGCTTCTGGATATGGACGAAGACCCCCTCGATTACCTGGCCGCCTGATCTAAAGCATCTTGAACACGGATTCCGTTTCGGCGGCGAATCCTCGAATTTCAACCATGAACTGCGTCCCCACGGGGCGTCAGCCAACGGAGCACCGTCATAGATAAAGCCATCACAACGATGCTCCTTACGATCGCAGGCGTGGTGGCCGCTATCGCAGTGATGAACGCCGTCTTCCCGGCGATCTCTCGCAGCTCCAGCGCGCTGACAACCGCCAGTTCCACAGTGGATGAGCGCATCAGGACGAACGTGAGCGTCGTGCAGTCGGTTGGCGAGCTGGACTCCGGCGGATCGTTCGTGGACACAAACTCGAACTCGCTCTTCGATTTCTATGTCTGGGTCAAGAACGTAGGCGATGTGACTGTGCCTGCGGTTGGTGAAACCGACGTGTTCTTTGGCCAGCCGGGCAGCATCACCCGAATCCCATCGAGCGTCGATTCGCCAAGCACATACCCGAACTGGACATATTCGGTTGAGGGCGGGGGTGACTGGGAAGTCGCGGAGACGGTGCGGATCGAGGTGCGGTTCGACGACGGATGCCCCGGCGCGTGCTCAAAACCGGCTGGAACGTATTTCGTACGGATCGTCACACCGAACGGCGTCGCCACCGAGTCGTTCTTCTCCATGTAGCAGCGCGTGCTGGCGCGATCCGGCGCGCCTGTGTCAGGAGTGATCTCACTTGGGTACAGCGGTCATTGCGGTGATGGCATTCGCAATCGTGCTGGCTGTCTCGTTCACCTCGCTCGGCAACATCGTCTCTCTTGGCACCACGAGCGCCGATTCGATGCGGGCTTCGTGGAGTGAGGCCGAACGTACGATCGACAGTTCGATCGTCCCGCTTCTGGCCAGGTCAGATGAGGAAACCGTCGAGGTCTTCATAGTCAACCGCGGCAGGCTCAAGTACGCCTCTCCACAGTTCTCAGACTGGGAGGTGCTCGTGCGCTACGAGGACGATGGAGGCACACCACGCGTCGATTATCTCGAGTTCGCGACAACGCTATCCGAGGGCAACTGGGTTATCGAGCAGATCTACCTGGACAGATCGACATCAACGGTTGAGGTGTACGAGCCGGGAATCCTCAATCCCGGTGAGGAGATGCATATCCGCGGCCAGCTGTCGGCTGAAGTCGGGTCATCCACCTCTAACCAGGTCACGATCTCGCCTCCTGAGGGCTGGGCTGGCACGGTGAATTTCGATGAATAGCCGCATGGATCACACCATTACCACACCGATGCGGGTCATCGTGGAGACGGTCCGTTGTCCAGTCTAGTAATAGCGCTGGTCTCGGTGATGGTGATCCTGGTCGCGATGACGGGTCTTGTAACGAGTTTCACCGGCCCGCAAGCGCAGATTGGCGAGACGGTTCGTGAATCCAGCGGCATCTACGGAGAGATCAGCCGCACTGAGCTCACATCGCTCTCGGTCTCGGTTATCTCAGCAGGCGCCACGGTTGACTGGTCGGTAGGAAACATCGGACAGACGCAGTTGCGAGTGTTCGAAGACTGGGACCTGGTGATCGTCTACCAGGACTCGGCTGGCTCTGGCCTTCAGGTGCATCACCTGGACTACACGACGAACGTTTCGCCATCGGCTGGTGAGTGGACGATGACGGGCATCTACAGAGATGCCGGGACGCTTACAGCGGAGGTGTTCAACCCCGGGATTGTGGACCCGGGAGAGGAGTTCATCGTGAGGGCACAACTGAGCCCGGTGATCGCCACCTCGACCACCAATTCCATCACCCTGGCGGTGGAAAACGGCGTCACGGTTTCGGCTCAGTTCACCAACTAGGCGTTTATCTCTGCCAGAGACGACCTATCTGAGCCGGTCTCGCAAGCCGCAGAAGACCGCACAAGGCGCGTGGCGAGCGGCGTCGGCTGAACTGACCGTAGCGCCTAAAGGTGTGCACCCAGTCCCTACTCGACATTTCTCCTTCTTGAGAGCAGGCGCCTGCAATCACAATTTGAACTCAGGCATCGCGCGTGCGCAGAGATCAGAGAACGCGCGCTTGCAGACATCACCGGAGCGAACCCGTAGGACACGGGGCTCGGAGGACTCTTGGCAGAAGCGGCAGCAATAGCGTCGGTATCGACAGGACAGCCGGACCTGGACAAGAAGCTGGGCGGAGGAATTCCGCTTGGCTCGCTGACGCTGCTCGAGGGCCGGTCCGACTCCGGAAAGTCGGTCGTTTCGCAGCAGCTGATCTGGGGCTCGCTCCAGGCTGGTCTGACCGCGGTTCTGTTCACCACCGAGAGCACGACCAAGAGCTTCCTGCGGCAGATGGCAAGCCTGAACCTGGATGTGATGGAGTTCCTGCTCCTGGGCAGGCTGCGCATCTTCCCGATCGCCGTCGGGCGGCGAAAGCTCACGCCGAAGCAGGTGTTCGACACCGTCGTGAAGTCAACGAAGGAAGTGCATGGAGTCGATCTGATCGTGATCGACTCTCTGACCACGTTCGTGACGAGGGGTTCCTGGGAGGACACGGCGACCTACTTCGAGCACTGCCAGGAGCTGGTGTCCGAGAGCCGCACGATCATCAACGTCGCATCCACCTACGCATTTGACGACACGACGCTGGCCAGGCTGCGATCCATGTGCGACGCACACCTGACTCTCCGCACCGAGGAGGTGGGAGATCAGCTCGTGAAGATCCTCGAAGTCGCCAAGGTCAGAGGCGCCTCGAAGACCACCGGAAACATCATCACGTTCGATATCGAGCCTGATATCGGCATGAAGATCATCCCGTTCTCGCGCACCTCCGCCTGATGTTCTCTACCTCGACCTTCAACCCTGCCAGCACGCCAGACACAGGAATAGATGAGCGACTTTCCACCTCCATTTGAGCTCAAGGACCCGGAAGAGTGCGATGAGCCCGAGTCCTGCGAGTTCATCCAGCAGCTTCCGGAGGCGCTGAGAGACGCTGTCCTGGAGACAGGATTCCTGCGCAAGTACGTGCACAGGCTCCCGATAGACGAGATCGGCGCGCCTGTGTATCGCGATGAGCTGGACAGGTCAGATGGCGACGCGGAGAAGCCGAACTTCATCTACAAGTCGCACAAGGGCGGGATCTTCTTCCACATCTACCCCGATCCAGCCGGCGGCAGAGATCACTACATCGCCATTGAGCCTTCAATCGAGCACCCGAGGATCCGCGAGATCATGGGGGACATCGAGGAGGCGATGCTGGACTACACCGATGAGCTTGAAGCTGCCCGCGGTGAAGAGCAGCTTGGCCTGGTTCTCGAGTGGTGCCTGGACACGGTCTTCAAAGAAGAGCCGACGATGGAGCTCGAGGAGATCTATGCGCTGCCGGTCATAGACCCCGATGCGGAGCCTGAGCCGGATGAGGACGAGAATGGCGAGGCTGAAGAGCCGGGTGAGCCGGTTGCAGTAGCCGCAGGCTCTGAAGCTGCCGCAGAAGATGGCGATGAGGACGGCGGAGCAGTGGCAGTTGCACCAGCACCTCCAAAGCCGAAGGGCAAGAAGCGCGGCGGGCTGTTTTCAAAGTTTCTTGGAGGCCGCGGGGGCTCTGGAATCGATCTCCAGTCCAAGTGGAAGCTCACGAAGCTCGATATCGAGGGCATCAAGTACCAGCTGGTCAAGGAGAAGGTTGGAGTTGGCGTTCTTCAGCCGCTCATCAACGACCACTGGATTGAAGATATCTCGTGCTCTGGCGTCGGCAGGATGTACATCGAGCACAAGGTGTTCAAGTCGATGCTGTGCTCGTTCGGCTACAAGGACGATGCGGAGCTGGATGAGCACGTCCTCCGGCTCTCAGAGCGCATCAAGAAGCCCGTCACTTTCCGGTCGCCAGTCGTAGACGCATCGCTGCCTGATGGCTCTCGTATCAACATCGTCTTCGGACGCGATGTCTCACTGACGGGCTCGAACTACACGATTCGTAAGTTCGCAGAAGACCCGATATCGATCCTGAACCTGATCAGGTGGAAGTCGATCACCTCTGAGGCGGCTGCGTATCTCTCGCTGTGTCTCGAAGACGGCATGAACATGTTCGTCTCAGGTGAGACGGCATCGGGTAAGACGACGTTGATGAACGCACTCACCGTGTTCATCAGGCCAAACGCCAAAATCGTGTCCATCGAAGACACGGCTGAGGTGCAGGTTCCGCACCCGAACTGGCTTCGCGAGGTTGTGCGCAAGGCTAAGCCAGGCGAAGGCGACTCTGGAGTCGGCATGTTCGATCTCCTGAAGGCTGCGCTGCGTCAGAGGCCTGAAGAGATCATCATCGGTGAGATTCGTGGTGAAGAGGGGCTTATCGCATTCCAGGCTATGCAGACCGGCCACCCGGTCATGGCCACATTCCACGCGGCGTCTGTTCAGAAGCTCATCCAGCGTGTCGTCGGCGACCCGATCCTGGTGCCGAAGAACTACGTGGACAACCTGAACCTGTGCGTCATCCAGGAAGCGGTACGGCTTCCAAACGGAGAGCGAGGCAGGCGGTGCACATCCATCTCAGAGATCGTTAACTACGACTCGCTGAGCGATTCGTTCTCGTTCGTTGAGGTGTTCTCGTGGGACCCGGTGACTGATGTCCTGGAGTTCACCGGCATGAACAACTCGTACCTGCTTGAGCAGCGAATCGCGCCGGGCCGCGGCTATCCGGCAGCTCGCAGACGGCAGATCTACTCACTCGTCAAGCGGCGTGCGCGAATCCTGGACAAGCTGGTTGACACCGGGATTCAGGACTACTACGAGACCTTCGAGGTCATCTCCAAGGCCACATCGGACGGTGTCTTCTAATGGCCACTGGAGTACTGGCAAAGCTCGGGTTTGGGGACTCGGCGAAGCGCAAGGCTGAAGATAAGGCGCTTGCTGAGGTCAAGAGCACTTCACAGGTAGACAAGAAGCAGCTTCGCTTCGATCTGTTCACGCACGTCTCGTACCTGGCTTCGCTCGCAACAGCGAAGGCATCACGAGAGGTGATGTTCACGCGCGCCGCCAAGCTCAACCTGGAGTCGTCGCCGTTCTTCGCAGAGATCAACACGCTCGTGCACCGGCTGAAGTACGACTACTCAGAGGCGTGCCGCGCCGTTGCGGACAGGACCGATATCGAAGAGGTTTCGAGCCTGCTGATCCGCATGTCGGGATCCCTGGCATCTGGTGAAGACGAGGCCGAGTTCCTGACTCGTGAGGCGGCTGTGCTCGCCGAACAGTACCAGGCGGAGTATGAGCAGAAGATCGAGTCGCTCCGCAAGTGGACCGATGCCTATGCCGCGCTAACGGTCTCATCCGGCCTGATCGTGGTCATCAGCATGATCTCGATGATGATCTGGACGCTAAGC
>JANQIZ010000273.1 GCA_028281895.1 Dehalococcoidia bacterium | reverse complement strand
GTGTCATCGAGCAGACAACTCGGCGAGTGCTCGATGGTGAGTCGGTTCCGGTGGCCGACAAGATCGTTTCCATCCATGAACCTCACACCGACATCATCGTCAAGGACGGTCGCGAACCGGTCTATGGGCACAAAGTGTGTCTGACTTCCGGTGCCTCTGGCTTGATCATCGATGGGCTGATTCTCAACGGAAATCCGTCTGACTCTACCCTCCCCATCGAGATGATGGAACGCCTGTGCGACCGCTACAATCGAATCCCTCGCCAGGCTGCCTATGATGGCGCGTTTTGCTCCAGGGATAACCTGAAGGGCCTCAATGTCATGGAGCGGGCTATGTGATCGCCACTTGTGCGGGCAAACTGACCGCGGCGTGTGCGGGCAAAGTGATCGCCGATTGTGCGGGCAAAGTGATCGCCGAATCGACCAATGAAAGAACCCATCCGGTCGTAGAACCCAGCCCGAGAGAGCTGGTCTCATCGACCCATCATGAGGAAGCAGAGGATAAGCATGCACCGGCTGCAGGAGTTGGTACGTCTCCACCGACTCGGGACAGGCGCGCGGGAGGTGGCGCGGCTGCTGAAGATGAGCCCGAATACCGAGCGGACGTACCGTCAGGCGCTGACGAAGGCGGAGCTGCTCGCCGGCAAGCCCGACGAACTGCCCGAGTTGGAGACGCTGAAGGCGGCCGTGGAGAAGCACCGACCGGCAGCCGAGCAGCCGGAGCAGGAGCGCTCGTCGATCGAGGAGTGGACCGAAGCGATCCAACAGCTGAAGGACAAGGGCCTGAAACCAGCAGCGATTTACGACCGGCTGCGCTTGCAGGAGCCAGAGAAGTTCGACGGCAGCCGTTGGGCGGTAAGGCGCCTGTATCAGCGTCTACGGCGAGCGGATGGGGTTCAGGCGACCGATGTAGCCATCCCGGTGGACACGGAGCCGGGCGAAGTGGCTCAGGTGGATTTCGGCCAGGTGGGCAAGCTGCTGTGCCCGGAGACGCATGTGCTGCGTCGAGCGTGGGTGTTCGTGATGGTGCTTGGATACAGCCGGCACATGTATGCGGAGGTGGTGTTCGATCAGAAGACCGAGACCTGGCTGCAGTTGCATCAGCGGGCGTTCGAGTACTTCGGTGGCGTGCCCGAAACGGTGGTTCCGGACAACCTGAAAGCAGCGGTTCTGCGCAACGCGTTCGGCATCGATGGGGACAAGGCGCTCAATCGCAGTTATCGAGAACTGGCGCGCTACTACGGTTTCAAGGTGGATCCCACGCCTCCGTACGCGCCGCAGAAGAAGGGCAAGGTGGAATCGGCAGTCAAGTACGTCAAACACAATATCCTGGCCGGTCGGGATGGCGAGGACATCACTGCGGTCAACCGGGAGCTGTGGCGCTGGTTGGAAGAGATCGCTGGTCAGCGTATCCATGGAACCATGGGACGTCCACCACTCCAGGTCTTCCGGGAAGAGGAAGTGAGCGCATTACGTTCGCTCCCGAAGACGCCGTACGAGCCGTGCGTGTGGCAGCAAGCGACCGTGCACCGGGATACCCATATCAGCTTCTCGGGGCGCCTGTACTCGGTTCCCTGGCGTTTCATTGGCAGCAAGGTCTGGGTCCGCGCCACATCCTCGACTGTGATCATCTTCGCCGACGATGTCCGTGTCGCCACCCATGTGCGCTACGGCAAACGCAAACGGTGCACGATAGACGCTCACCTGCCAGACCATCGGGTCGATCTGCGACACCGCAGTCAATCCTACTGGCTCACCCGAGCGACCAGAATCGGACCGGAGACCGAGATGCTGGTGCGCGAGATCTTCGACTCGGACGAAGTGCTCAGCCAGCTGCGCAAGGTCCAGGCGATCGTGGCCCACCTGGAGAAGTTTCCCGTATCTCGAGCCGAGGCAGCCAGTCGTCGCGCCTTGTTCTACGGCACCTACAGCTATCAGGGCATCAAGTCCATTCTGTCCAAGGCACTGGATCTCGAGCCTCTACCGGTCGCTTTGGCGCAGCGGCCAGACGAGCCGGAACGCTATCGATTTGCACGTACTGCCACGGAACTCCTGGCCAGTGCTCTGGAGGGACACGATGAGCCCCATTGACGACCTGATCCCGCTGCTGAAGAAACTGCGCCTGAGTGGAATCCTGCAGACCCTCGAACTCCGGACTCACCAGGCAATCGATGATAATCTGGCTCATGGAGAATTCCTGCTGCGCCTGCTCACCGACGAGGTCGAGCGACGCGACGCCAAGATGCTCGAACAGCGAATCCGGCGGGCGAATTTCGAGCACCAGAAGACCCTGGAGGATTTCGACTTCCACTTCAATCCGGCCGTTCCCAAGTCCAGAGTCATCGATCTCGCCACCTGCGGATTCGTCCGGCAGCGCCGCAACGTGTTGATCCTGGGTCCTTCTGGCGTCGGCAAGAGCCACATCGCCCAGGCCCTCGGCCAGCGCGCCTGCCTCGCCGGTCACAAGGTCCTGTATGTCACGGCCCAAGACATGCTCAAACAGCTGCGAGCGGCACGCGGTGACGGTAGCCACGAACGGCGACTCCTGCGCTTCACAGGGCCGGAGCTGCTGATCGTCGACGATCTCGGACTGCGCGTGCTGTCACAGCAGGAGACCATCGACCTCTACGACATC
>JANQIZ010000191.1 GCA_028281895.1 Dehalococcoidia bacterium | reverse complement strand
CGTTGCCTGTTGAGCCGTCGATCGTTATCAGGTCGCCGGACTTAACAACGTGGCCGTTCACCCGCAGCTCACCGGTCTCCAGATTGAGGTCGGCATCCTCAGCGCCAGTGATGCACGGCTTGCCCATCGCCCTGGCTACGATCGAAGCGTGTGACGAGTAGCCGCCGCGGCAGGTCAGCACTCCGGCAGCAGCGGCGATCCCCTGGATATCGTCCGGCGTCGTCTCCGGCCTTACCAGCACAACAGGCCCATTCTTCGCCTCTTCGAAAGCGCCTTCGGGAGTGAAGATCGCACGCCCAACAGCGGCTCCCGGTGCGGCAGGAAGTCCTGTGACCAGAGGCGAGGCGTCGCCGGGGTCTTCGAGGTGGTTGTAGAGCAGCGCCTCAACCTGCTGCGGCTCTACCTGCTGAACGGCTGTTCTCCGATTGATGATGCCTTCATTGGCCATGTCGACCGCGATCTTCACAGCAGCGCTGCCGGTGCGCTTGCCATTGCGGGTCTGCAGGATGAAAAGCTCACCATCCTCGACAGTGAACTCGATGTCCTGCATGTCACCGAAGTGCCGCTCAAGCTCCTTCACGCGGTCGTAGAGCGTTGAGTAGACATCAGGCATCTGCTTCTTAAGCTCAGACAGCGCGACAGGCGTGGTCGATCCAGAGACGATCTCCTCGCCCTGCGCGTTCGACAGGTACTCGCCGAAAAGCTCATCGACGCCTGTGTTCGGGTTCCGAGTGAACAGCACGCCCGTTCCCGAGGTCTCTCCCCGGTTGCCGAAGACCATCCGCTGGATGATGACGGCTGTGCCCAACTCGTCGCTGATGCCGTGCAGTCGGCGATACTCTCTGGCCCTTGCTCCGTTCCACGACGCGAACACATCGCGCGCCGAAGACAGCAACTCCTCTTCCGTATTCACATTGAGGACGGTGTCCATCATCCCCGGCATCGATACAGGGCCGGATGAGCGCACTGAGAACTGGAGTCCATTGCCGAACTGCTGGCCAGACTCGCCTTCCATCCACGCGATCGCCTCGCGAATCTCATCGATCGGGAGCTTGCGATCCCGCATGAAGGCATGGAACGCTGCGATGGTGAGTGTGAAGCCCTGCGGCACAGGCATGCCAATGCGGGTCATCTTGACCAGGTTGGCGCCCTTGTTGCCAAGCTGAAAGCGGTCTTCGTTGTCGTCTGAGAATCGTAGAACCAGGTCCATGTCGCTACCTTGTCTCGCCCCGGTCTGCTCAACGCCGACCGACAGTATTGTCCTCCCGCTATCTCACGTCGTCACCATCGAGAACACGCTATTTCGTCTCAACAGGGGCGACGGTTATGCGGGCGACGGTGAGATCGCTAGAATTGCCCGGCGATGACATCGAACCTAGCTTGTCGTTGCTAACCCAGCAATAAACGGACCATGAGGAAGCCACAATGACTGTCGCCCACCTGCGGACATACACGATCAAAGACGGTGAGATGGATAACTGGTTGAGCCTGTTCAACGAAAAGATTGTGCCTTTGATGTCTGAGGCTGGCATCAAGGTAGAGAGTACGTGGGTGAACGAGGAAGAGAACCAGTTCGTGTGGATTCGCAGCTACGGCGACAGCGAATCTGATATCGAGGCCAAAGAGGCTGCCTTCTACGGATCAGACTGGTGGAAGGCGAATGTCGATCATGTCCGCAGTCACATGACCGGCCGCGACATCAAGCTCATCAAGTCGGTGTAGAGCAGGAGCGGAGACAGCACGCCCGAGACCTGGTCGATCAAGATTTAGTGGCCTTGAGGTCAAGTCTGTTCATGGAGGCGCGAGATGGCTGACGAAAGACTCCAGGACACCGACTACCTGCGCAACACCGCGTACAGCGACTCGTCACGGCTCAACGTCCGGATCGCTCTCTGGCAGCGCTATGCGAGTGAGCGTGACCCAGAAAACACGGCCCTGTTCGGGCTGACCGGAGTTCCGACCGACGCAAAGGTGCTGGAAGTCGGATGCGGCCCT
>JANQIZ010000173.1 GCA_028281895.1 Dehalococcoidia bacterium | reverse complement strand
TCGGCCGAGAACTCCGGGTTTGACGCCACCCATGTGACGTAACTGGCATCGGACTCGGCAACCTTCGAAAGCGGCTCGCCTGCGTACTTGCCAAAGTTGAACGCAACGTCACCTGAGTCGAGATACGTGAACCGGCCTTCCTCATCAACGGCATCATCAGGCACCCCTCTTGCCCAGCGGGCGAGTCGATGCGGCGCAAGCGGGAGCGACGGATCGGAGCGAAGCTGGCCGGTCAGAACAGCGAACACCGCCTCGGTGCGACGACCCGAGTTGCGGTCGGGAATCTCTTCGCCGGGCACATAGTGCTGAAACGCCGATTCAAAGTCGCGTGGCTGCAGACGATGGTAGATCGCCATCACGTCCACGATCGCCCGGTTCTCGATCGAGAAGTCGACACCCGCTCGCCTGAACTCGGCGGCCAGCAGCGGAAGGTGGAATCGCTCGATGGCAAAGCCGGCGAGATCGCAGTCTTCGAGTGATTCCGCAAGCGCTCTCGCATACGCCCGGAACGGCGGCAGATCAGCCACATCATCGTCAGTGATCCCGTGGATCGCCGTCGCGCCTGCAGGAATTGCCACACCTGGATTCACGAGCTCGGACCGCAGCGACCTGCGGCCATCGGTCTCGATGCGGAGCACGCTCAGGCGTACGATGCGGGCAGATTCAGGGTTGAGTCCGGTGGATTCGAGGTCGATCACCGCCAGCGGCCGTGCGAGGTCAAGCTCTCGCGTCTCGGCCTGTTCGTCATCTTGCGCGCCTGTTGTTTTGGCGTTGTTCATTGCCATTTCCTGTGGAGTGACAGCATCGCGAGCGACATTATTATTGATCTGTATACAAAGCAACGGCTGGTGTCACTGGAGTCCAAGGAGAGGATAGTCGTGTCCGCCGAAACCGACTGGAGCAAGCTGACAAGACCGAGGCATGAGATGCCATCGGATATCAGGTCTCGCCTCGAAGAGTCGGGGCTGATGGAGCAGTACACAGAGCGTCCGGCGTACCAGCAGAACGACTACATCGGCTGGATCAACCGTGCAAAGCGTCCGGCGACACGGGAGAAGCGTCTGCAGCAGATGCTGGACGAGTTGAAGCTGGGCGATGTCTACATGAACATGAGCTGGCGTCCGCGAAGAGCCGACGGATAGCGATTCCTGAGTAGCTGCGCTTCGACGCATCGATTCGCGCTTCAGCACCTTCGGCAAATCCGTCTACCATGTAGATGCGCTGCTTAGCGAATTTCTCGCTTCATCGGGCAGCGGCACGTGAGCCGAGGTGGCGGAACGGTAGACGCGCCGCACTCAAAATGCGGTGGGGGAAACCTCGTGCGGGTTCGATTCCCGCCCTCGGCACCATCGAGCTAGGCGCTCAGGTCGATGCTGTCTTCTGCGACGCGCTCGGCCAGGGTCATGCCCTCTTCTCCGCCCTCAGCAGCCATAGCGCCAGCGGCCACTGCAGCGGTCGCACCGGCGCCTGCAGTCACGATCACAGGCTGGTAGCTGCGCACAAACCGCACGGTCTTGAAGCCATTTCCTGCCCAGAAGGCCACGAACAGTCCTGCCACAAGTGCGATCGGGATCAGTCCGAACATCACGCCCCATACACGGTTATCGACAGCCCACTGGCCCCAGAGGCTTATCGCCGGGCTGGCTACGAGCGCATAGATGACGGGAAGGAACATCATCCACAGCAAGCCACCGGTTCCTCGGAACCAGAACCTTCGCTCGCTGCGCAGGCCGATTCCGGCCCTTGTGACTGTTCGCAGCACGCTGCTGGACCGCCAGAGGAAGAGTACGGCTGCAAAGGTCGATATCAACAACATCAGCACCAGGAACAGCAGTGCGACGCTTGTGCAGAAGAGAATCAGCCCTGGCTGCGCTCCTGCTTCCACCTGGACGTAGATCAACGCTGCGATGACGTAGTTCAGGATGATCTCAAGAGCCGGCTGGATCGCGGCGCGTCCGACTGTCGAGACGATCAGCGTCAACACCAGCAGCACCCCGATAAGCCCGACGGCGTAGAGAAGCTCCTGCTTGATGTTCCGCTTCATCATGGCGACCGTGTTGCGCACCGCTCTCTCCTCGCCGCGTGCGCCCTTTCCGGGCAGCTTCACGATCTCCTTGAGCGTTGGCAGGGAGTTGCGGACGAAGAGGAAGAACGCCACGACCAGCAGCGCCAGTGGCAGCAGGCTCAGCAGAACGTTGATCCCCTGCGCCACCCTGGCAAGCACAAGGAACACGTCGCGCATGGACGAAAATCTCTCGGCGTTCTCGAATATCACCTGGAGCGCAGGAGATGTTGGTCCTTCCTGCAGTGCGAGGATGGTCGGCTCGATGATCGTTGGACCGATCTCCGAGAGCGCGGCGGCACGAGAGATCAGGAAGTCGAACAGCGACTCGGTGATTGAGAGCTGCGGGTTGTAGGCGGTTGAGACGAGCTGGCTGGTGTAGCGAGTGGTGGCATAAAGGCCGACCAGGATGCTGCCGACAATCAGAAACAGGCCGGCAGAGATGATGCTGTAGCGAGTGAGCGTGAAGAACTTGCGGATGCCGTAGCGCCACACAAGCACCAGCGGAGCGCCGAGCATGAACAGTCCGACGAGCGACAGCGCCCACATGAGCCGGAGCATGACGTTCGATCGCTCTGTCTGCTGCTGCGAGAGCGTTTTGCGAAGCGCGCCGACTACCGGAGCCTTCGATTCGACCAGCTTGGCTTCGAGATCGGCGACGTACTCGGCGGCCTCTGATTCTTCCAGTTGCTGGAATATCGGCTGAGGCAGATCGGAGATCGCTATGTCGCCGCTGGCTTCGCTGTACGTGATTAGCGGATCTGGCTCTGCAGAAAGCAGGATGAGCGCGCCGAGAATCAGCGCGTAAAGCACGACTCTGCGTCGAGTCAGCTTTAGCCAGCCACGGTTTGGGCGCGGAAGCGTCATTGCCGCATCGTAGCAATGGGCAGCGCCGTGCTATTGCGAGCTAGCCCGATTATCGACAGGCTGCGATGCGTACCAATAGCAGCACAGGACATCGATAGGCGTTGCGAATTTCGTTTAGACCGGGAGGTAGCGGGCGATCTGTCTGCGAAGGCAGTCTCGTGAGTCTCTGCACCTTGTGGTCGTGCGAACTCTCATGGGTTGCCCGTTTGTGAGCCTTGACCGTGCCGCACAACTCCGCATAATGTGAAGATAAGCGGAAGTGGCTCAGCTGGTAGAGCGTCTCCTTGCCAAGGAGAAGGTCGCGGGTTCGAATCCCGTCTTCCGCTCCAGTTGAACTTGAATAGAAAAATCCTCGCTCCTGCGGCGAGGATTTTTCGCGTCAGGCGCGTTACGGCAGACTGGCCTCGCTGAGCATGCTGCGCGATGCGAGCACCGCGCCTTTTTCGATCGCTGGCCAGAACCACATGCCCTTGCCAGCAGAGGCGAGATCGAGAAGCTCTCCGGCCTTCGATGCGCTTTCGAACTCCGCTGTGACAAAGAACGAGCCTGATCGATCCCCGGCGACGACTGACCACCAGCAACGAACGGTGCCTCCAAGCTCCTGCACATCTGCGCGGTAGCTCTTAGCAGCTGTCATGAGTTCTTGAATAGCTCCGGTTGCGTTGTCAAAGGTCATCACGATTGCGGTTTGAGTCATTCCAGGCCTCCTACGAAACGCTCGATCACTGGATTTCGCTAGAGTACGACAAGCAGTTGAGTTCTCGTCACATCGGCGAGGATTTTTCGCGCTAGAAGCCACACTAGCCTGCCGCCTACCTCCAGCGACTGGTTTGAGCAGCGACCCCGGTCGAGTTCATCCGCCAACTCAATACCTGGCCGCTCACGCCGTAGAGCCGGAGCAGGCTACGGTTGCCAATGTGAGGGCTGGCAGCAGGAAGTGATCGATTCCCACGCGCGTCCACTTGGGACTAACTGCCGACGAAAGCGGATATTGGGCCGTTAGCATCGCCCTGAGAACACTCCGCTCGACTCGTGGAACGCCCAGTACACAGAGCTCATCGCTAACAGGATGCCTATTGACAGACAGTATCGAGGCTAATCATCCCTATACAGATATGTATTGACTGATCTTATACATATTTGTATAGTGCACATATGAACACTAGCCAGTTCATACGGTGGTTGAGACGGCGTCACGGAGTCGCCTTTGAGACCAAGGGCGGCCGCCATCCGATACTTGCAAGGCTTGGCGGTCGAAAGGTAGTTGTGCCGACACATGGTGGTAATAAACAACTTGGAAAGGGGCTGATGACACGCATCATGCGCGAGCTTGGAATCGATGGCCCACCACCGAACTGAGATTAACTGAGACATGGAGAAGAGCAGAGGACCAACGCCATGGGTGCCCAGACTACGATGGAATACCCGGTAATCCTTGAGAGAGATGACAACGACACGGTAATGGCCACAGTGCCAGATGTTCCCGGAACCGTGACGTTTGGAGAAGATGAGGCCGAAGCGTTGGCGTATGTGGGAGATGCGCTAACGGTGATGATTTCGGCCTTGATGGATGACAACGAGGACATACCGGAACCAGCCAAACCAAAAAGAGATCAAGCAACGGTGACTCTCGCGCCACTCGTGGCGTCGAAGGTCCTGTTGTATAAGCGGATGCGTGAATTGAGCGTCAGCAAGGCTGAGCTGGCCAGGCGCCTGGGTGGCAAGAATCCTACCCATGTGACGAGGCTGCTCAACGTGCTGCATCAGTCCCGGCATGACCAGCTTGATGAGGCGATGACCGTACTTGGCGCACGCCTGGTCGTGTCGGCAGAGACATTGCCGAAGCTACGCACAAAGAGCGCTTAGTCGTTCACACAGGAGAGAACGATGCCTGAGTACATTCCGAGTCCAGCTAAGTGGGTCGCTGACCAGGTTGAGCTTTACGAGCGCACGAATGGCGCTGAAGGAACGACTCTGCGTGACACGGGCATGCCGGTGATCATCGTGACGAACCGTGGACGCAAGACCGGCGCTATTCGCAAGACGCCCCTGATGCGGGTCGCCGATGGCGACAACTACGTGCTGGTGGCGAGCAAGGGCGGCGCGCCAGCGCACCCGGTCTGGTACCACAACCTGCTCGCCGACCCGAACGTGCAGATCAGGGATCGAGAGAGGGTGATGGACATGCGGGTCCGCGAGGTTTCGGACGCTGGCGAGCGTGCACGGCTGTGGGGGCTGGCAGTCGCCGCGTACCCGCCGTATGCCGATTACCAGGAGCGCACGGACCGGACGATTCCAGTCTTCATCGCAGAGCCGGTATAGTCGATGAAAGTCGGCTCCTCCAATGACCAGTCCCCTTCGAGGTATTAGCGATGGTCAAGTTCCTAACTACAACCGGAGTGAACTATCAGCTTGAGCAACTGATCAAGTCTGCTGGTGACAAGTTGTACCTGGTCAGTCCTTACCTCAAGGTCAACAACATCCTCAGGCGAGAGCTAGCCGACATTGACATCAAGAAGATCGACCTGAGGATCGTGTACGGCAAGGCTGAGCTTCAATCTGAGGAAAGCACTTGGCTGAACTCGCTGGCTTCACTCAGGCTCAGCTATTGCAAAGACTTGCACGCAAAGTGCTTCATGAATGAATCCGCAGCGATTCTCACCTCGATGAATCTGTACGAGTTTTCGCAAGTCAACAACTTAGAAATGGGCGTTCTTGTGACCAGAGATCAAGACCCTGACATTTATCAAGAGATTGCGGAATATGTAATGCAGCTAATCCGCATGAGCGAAGAGCAGCGGGTCACAGTTGAGAAGGTCACCAAGCCCGATCGAAAGAAGTCCAGTACCTCAGGCGCTACTAAGAAGACTGCGAGCGACAAGCCGACGACAGGCTTCTGCATCAGGTGCGCCACCGAGATCAAGGCTAATCCTCTGAGACCTTATTGCCGGGACTGTTACGAGGTCTGGAGTCAGTACGCCAATCCTGACTACGAAGACAAGCACTGTCACTTGTGCGGCAAAGAAAACCTGTCAACGTTGAACAAGCCCACCTGCTATTCCTGCTACCGCAAACACCGCAATGATTTCGAGTTCGCTCTCAACGGTTAACACTGCAACGCCGATTACCAGGAGCGCACGGACAGGAGGATTCCGGTCTTCGTCGCAGAACCGGTCTAGACCTTAATCAGCAGCTTGCCGAAGTTGGCGCCCTGCAGAAGGCCGATGAACGCCTTCGGCATGTTCTCGATGCCGTCGACGATGTCCTCTCTGTACTTGAGCCGCCCTTCCGAGACCCACTTCGAAAGGCGGGCAAGCGCTACAGGGTGCTTCTGGGCGAACTGAAAGACAAGGAATCCCTGCATTCGTGCCTGCGCCACGAGCAGCGATCTCAGGTTACGCGGGCCCATCGCCTGCTCAACATCGTTGTAGTGAGCGATCTGGCCGCAGATGGCGATTCGAGCGCCCGTCGCAAGGTTGTCCAGCACCGCATCGGTCGTCACTCCGCCAACGTTGTCGAAGTAGCAGTCGATGCCGTCTGGGCACAGTTCGGCCAGCCGCTCAGGGACGCTCTCGGTCTTGTAGTTGATGGCAGCATCGAAGCCAAGCTCGTCGATGATGTAGCTGACCTTCTCCGATGAGCCTGCGATCCCGATCACGCGGCATCCGGCCATCTTCGCTATCTGCCCCACGATCGCGCCGACAGCGCCGCTGGCAGCAGACACAACAAATGTGTCGCCTGGGCGCGGCTCCAGCACGTCGAGCGTCCCAAAGTAGGCGGTCAAACCCGGCATTCCGAGCACTCCAAGCCCGGTGGAGACAGGAGCAGCCTTCGAGTCGATCTTGCGAGTGGCCGAGACGTGCGCTGTGACGAACTCTTGCCAGCCTGAGCGAACGGCAACATGATCGCCAACGGATATCGCGTCAGAATGGCTTTCGACCACCACGCCAACGCCCTCTCCAGTCATCACCTCGCCAATCTGCACTCCGGGAGCGTAGCTCTTGCCCTCGTTCATGCGTCCGCGCATGTACGGGTCGAGTGAGAGATATTCGAGCCTCACAAGCACCTCACCGTGCTCAGGACGAGGCGTTTCGGATTCTCTTAGCTCGAAATCGTCCTCTTTCGGAAGTCCTGCGGGCCGCTTGGCGAGCAGCCACTGTCTGTTGACGCCTTCTGGCATATC
Organism: Dehalococcoidia bacterium; assembly: GCA_028281895.1. Classification (GTDB taxonomy): domain Bacteria; phylum Chloroflexota; class Dehalococcoidia; order Lucifugimonadales; family Lucifugimonadaceae; genus JAJCYX01. The sequence goes on along the minus strand of JANQIZ010000173.1, from coordinate 4,321 downwards.
GTCTCTCCGGTTATTGATCTGATTGCCTGCAAGATGCTGTGGCGGAAGCATAGCGGAGAGAGAAGCCTATGGCCGGGGATGACCCGGCTGATCGTGAGAAGGGATTTGGCTAATCCGGAAGCGGTGGCCAACTGGAGGCGGTCGTGAACATGGGTGCTAGCACGCACCCCGATATATGGGGAGTTCCACTGCGGTGATTGGTAGTTGCTGCAACAGTGAGTGGTAGGTCTCAACACGGCACCGGCTTTCCCGGCAGAAGGTCACAAAGATGGCAGACAACATCGAATGGGGACGATTCTCGGACAGTCACGCGTCCGCTCCAGCTGAGCGAGCCGTTGCGAACGCAGTCGCACCAACCTGGCAAGATGACATCGTCACCTCTTCGACCCCGATCGAGCGCTTTTGGCTGCCAATCGCAGTTGGAATCCTCACAGGATGGGGCGCCATCGCATTCCTGCTGGTGACCACCTTCGGCTGGGCCATCGTTGCAGGTGTTGCGGGCGTCATGATCGTTGGGTCCGTCTCAGCAGTTGCCATCGCCAGGACCGGCCAGCGCGACGTAGTCGAAGTCACTCCTCAGGATGTCCAGGAATCCGAGGACTACGGCTACAGCAAGGCTGCCTGATCGCACTCTAACGATCTGACCACGCTCCGGGCTCAGTCCATCTACTAGACTGTCGTTCTCTCCAGGTGCTGTTCGCGCCATCTGCGGATCGCCTCTCGCTGAGACAGAATCATCGACCAGTTCCCGGTCGATTCACCTGGCCTAGCGTCCTTTTTGCTATCTGCAAAAGTTGACAATTACTCCCTGCTGGCAACAATTGCCGTCAGGCGCTGGCCAACTTGACTCCATAGTTGAGCCGATAGAGCCTGATAATCTGCCGATGCACGCCCCAGCGAGTTCGCCGGAGCGGATACCAGGCAGCCAGCACAGGAGCTTGATCAACCGTTGCGCTCGAACTCAACTGAGAAGAAGGCGCTGCTCCTCGACGCGTTGCCTCAATGCATCCTGCTTGTTGCGCAAGACGGGACCATCCTCGGAGTCAACGCCAGCGTTGAAGACGCATTCGGCTCCCGGGCAAAGGGCCTTCCGGGCACAAGCATCGCCTCTGCTATCAACATGTTGAGCGACTCTCGCGGGCAATGTGTCGACCTCGGCGAGATAGTTGACCGCTGCCTGGCCACAGACGAATCCCAGCTAACGGAAGCATGGATCGACCCGGATGCTGGCGAATCGTTAGATGTGCCCTGTCTCGATGGCAATGTGACCATCACCGTCATACCCGTGCCAGGCGAAGGAGCTGAGTCGTCTGTCGCGGTGGTCATTGACGGTGAGTTGTCGATGCAGCGGAGCGGGTTGCGGGATGCGGTGCTCTCGATGGTGAGCCACGAACTGCGCACTCCCCTGCTGCACATAAAGGGCTTTGTCAGCAGCCTCCTCGAGTCGGACATCGAGTGGGCTGAGGATACGAAGCTCGACTTCCTGCGGACCATCGACAGAGAGGCGGATCGGCTGACGGCGATGGTCGACGATCTGATGGAGATCAACAGGATGGGATCGATCGACCTGCCGCTGCAGGTTGAATCGTCCCAGCCGTACATGCTTGCCTACGCCGCGCTCGACTCGGCATCACCCTTCACTCACAAGCACAGAATGGTGGTGAATATCCCCGAGGATCTGCCGGAGATCCGAGTTGATCCTCTGCGCGTGATGGGTGTGCTTGTGAACCTGATACAGAACTCCGCCAAGTTCTCGGAAGAGGGAACGGTCATCACCCTTGATGCCGAAGCGGATTCTGAGAAGGTGACCTTTTCGGTCGCAGACCAGGGGCCGGGAATTCCGATCGATGCCAGGGGCAGCATATTTTCACTGTTTTACCGCGGCAGCGGCACTGAGCAGACGAGTGGAAGCGGGCTTGGGCTAGCGGTCTGCAAGGCGGTCGTGGAGGCACATGGCGGCGAAATCTGGGCTGAGTGTAATCCGCCCGAAGGAGCGATGTTCAAGTTCACGATTCCGCTTGAGCTGCCATCGAAAACTCCCTCGAAAACCAGAGACACGGGAGACGATCCAGGTGACAGCTGATGGACCGGTCGTTCTCGTAGTCGATGACGAGTGGGAGACTCGCAAGCTCGTAGGCATGAACCTGAGCGCCAGGGGATACCGTCCGCTGATGGCTGAGGACGGCAGCGAAGCCTTGAAGCTGTTTGACAGCCGGCCTATCGACCTCGTTCTCCTGGATCTGACGATGCCGGGACACAGTGGAACCGATGTGTGCCGTGCGATTCGCGGCACGTCTGATGTGCCGATCGTCGTGCTGTCAGGCAATACGCGTGAGAGCGACAAGGTGACGGCGCTGGACCTCGGAGCCGATGACTATGTGACCAAGCCGTTCGGAGTCGCCGAGCTTGTAGCACGGGTTGGAGCTGCGCTGCGCCGCAGCCAGGGAGCTACGCGCACTGAGCATGGAATGCTGAAGGTGGGCCGTCTTGAGATCGACCAGGACACGCAGACGGTGTTCCGAGATGGAGTTGAAGTGCAGCTTTCGGCAACAGAGCAGCGTCTGCTCTCGGTTCTGATCAGAAACAAGGACAGGGTTCTGACCCACCGCTACATCCTGCAATCCGTGTGGGGCAACTCGTCCACTGAGGATCGGGAGTACCTGCGGGCGTACATGTACCGTCTGCGGCGCAAGCTGGAAGAGAAGCCATCGGAGCCACAGATCATCTGCAACGTTCCGGGTGTGGGCTACCGTTTTGTCACAGGAGAGGCGAAACTCCCGTCCAGCGTTAACTGACCTGTCTGGCTCATGGGGTTCCTGGCAGACGCGCTAGACTGCGCTGTGGTGAAAAGGCAGTGATCTATTCTCACTGAACTATCTGACCACAACTCATTTTCCAGGGACGCCCACCCGGCGCAAAGCGCGGAAGCACATCGATCTTGGACGACGCAAAGCCCACAATCCTGGTAGCCGATGACGAACAGGCCACGCTCAAGTACGTGGCCATGAACCTGACGGCACGCGGATACCACGTCCTTACCGCCTCCGATGGCCTTGAGGCCATGCGCATCTTCCGGCGCACGATTGTCGATCTGGCGATGCTCGATGTGATGATGCCAGGCATGGACGGCTTTGAGGTCTGTCGGCAGATCCGCATGCTCTCATCTATTCCGGTGATCATGCTCTCCGCTCGCGGCCGCGAGAGTGACATCGTTGAGGCATTCGACTGTGGCGCAGACGACTATGTGACGAAGCCGTTCGGTGTCAAAGAGCTGCTGGCGCGTGTGCGATCAGCCATTCGCAGGTCGACAGGCAAGGCAGGACCGGAGACTGAGCCCGTCTCATACGGAGACCTGGTTCTCGATCACGGCGCACGCCGGGTCTGGCACGCGGGCCAGGAGGCCACGCTGACGAGCACTGAATACTCACTGCTGAGCCTGCTGGCGAGAAACAGCGAGCGCGTCCTCACACACCGCTTCATCCTCGAGTCTGTCTGGGGCGGCGAATACTCCACTGAGAAGGAGTATGTGCGAGCCTACATCTACAGGCTGCGCTCCAAGCTGAACCTGGACTCCGAAGGGTGCGATCACATCGCCAGCATGCCGGGCGTCGGTTACATGTTCCGCGCCAGCACCGGCGATCAAGCGCAGACGACAGACCCCGCAGTGCGCGCACAAGAGCCTGTCAGAACCGCCGCGGATCACGACTAGCGAAATCGTCGCGAACCTTCAGTCTGGCTTAGAGCTTCGGTCTTGTTCACGCATTATTGACGAATTCGCGCGCCTTTTTGACGGCAGCCCGGCTCAATACCTATAACCTGCGCCTGAGCCACCTGTCCGCGGTGATCCATCGCAGGGAGGCCGCCCTGACACTGGCCCCCCTGATCCGTTCGGACGCCGAGAGAATGAGCAACGAAATCGCCGCCCACGATTCATCACCTGTGCATGAAGAAAGCCCCGTATCTCTTTCCCCTGTTTCAGATCTGCGCTCATCACGGGTCTTCGTCGCTTCTGACGACCTCACATGGGCGTCGCTGCTCACCCGGAACCTTGCAACCCGCGGCGTAGATGCGCAGCACTACCCACTGCAAGAGCTTGAGACCCGCGCAAAGAGCTCTGGAGCGGGCTCATGGATTGTCGTTGACGGCGGATGGCCTGACAGCCGGTTGAGCGAAGCTACGGGCCAGCTGGACTCTGTGCTGTGCTGCACCGGCATCGGAACAGTGATGGTCGTCGACAGGCTCGTGGGGCCACATACATTTGAGAGCTTCAACCCGGACAGGACCATCGAGCGAACGCCGGACATGCGCGTGCTGGTTCGCA